>CAYJGO010000056.1:0-11001 GCA_964369855.1 uncultured Treponemataceae bacterium
TGAAACAGGTTTTGGTACAACTGTTGGTAACACTCTAAGACGCGTACTTCTTTCAAGTATTCAAGGTTTTGCAATAACTTCAATCCGTATTACATCATATGATAGCGAAGGCGTTCCACACGTAATTTCAAGTGAATTTGAGAACATACCTAATGTTGTTGATGACGCACTTCAAGTTTTAAATAACTTGAAACAAATTAGAGTTAAATTAGCTGAAGATGTTGAACAAGAAACATTTATGTTCGAGTTTTCAGGACCAGGAAAAGTTACTAGCGACATGCTTGAAAAAGGTAGCCAACTTGAGGTTTTAACTAAAGATATAGAGCTTTTTACAATGATGGAAGGTTGTAAGCTTGAAGTTGAAATGCAAGTTGACTTAGGTAGAGGCTATATACCTGCTGAAGAAAATGAGAGATACATTGAAGTAGTAGGTACAATTCCTATGGATGCAATTTTTACGCCGATTGTTAAAGTAAAATACGCAATCGAGCCTTGCCGTGTTGGACAAAGAAATGACTATGATAAGTTAGTTATGGAAATTTGGACAGATGGTACAATAGCACCAGAAGATGCGTTAGCTGAAGCTGCTAAAATTATTAAAGAGCACTTTTCTATATTCATCAATTTTAATGACAGCGAAATCGTTCGTGGTGATGAATTAGATGAAGGCGATGAAAGAATTAAACAGCTTTTAAATACTGCCGTTGAAGAACTTGAACTCTCAGTACGGTCGTCAAATTGTTTGAAAAATGCTAATATTCACACAATTGGTGAATTAACAAAGAAAACAGAAGATGACATTGCCAAAACCCGCAACTTTGGTAAAAAGAGTTTGTTAGAAATTAAAGATAAACTTCTTGAGTGGAACTTAAATCTGGGTATGACTGATTATAGTCATCTCAAAAATGCGGTAAACTTCACTAAGAAAAAGGAAGAATCAGATGAATCATAGAAAAGGTTTTAATCCACTTTCGAGAACTAGTTCTCATAGAAGAGCTATGTCTCGTAACATGGTAACATCACTATTTCGCTATGAGCGAATAACAACTACTAAAGCTAAGGCCTTAGAAGTTCGTAAAGCTGCTGAAAAGATGATAACTAGAGGTAAAGTTGACACAGTTCATAATCGTCGACAAGTAGCTAGGTATATTTCTGATCCAGCAATTCTTGCAAAATTATTTACTGATATCGGACCTCGTATGAAGGAAAGAAAAGGTGGATACACAAGAATTATGAAGCTTGGTTTCCGACAAGGGGATGCAGCTGATGTTGTAATTTTGGAATTGGTAGACTATAAATTTGATGCCGAAAAAAATGATAAAGCACCTACAAGTAAAGTAAAGGCTTCACCTACTAAAGCGAAAACTTCTGCAAAGGCAAAGTCTGAAAAAACTGTAGAAAAAAAGGCAGAGCCTAAAGCAAAGCAAGCTTCAACAGAAGAGGCCCCTGTTGCTACAGAAGAAAAGGCTAACTAGGAGATAATATGTCAAAAGCGCATCGTGGTAAAGGTATTTTAGACCAAGTAAAAAAAGGCAGAGGAACATGCCCTCGCTGTAATAATGGAAATATCAAAGTTCTCTATGAACATGAAATTGACGGGCAAAAGATGACTGTATGCAAATATTGCAATGCATTTATCAAAAATAATCCGCCACCAAAGCCAGTTGTAGAGGAAGCACCAGCTCCTGAACCAGTAGCTGAAGAAGCACCTGCAACTGAGGCAGTAGCTGAAGAAACAACTTCAGAAGAAACTCCAGCTGAAGAAGCAGCAGAATAAATCAAATACTGCAATACAAAGGGAAGCCAAGAGCTTCCCTTTTTTTTCGACTTTTTATACTACTAGAAAAACAATTATATTAAATTACTTAAATATTAATAAATGCACACTTCAAGACTATTCAAAATAAATAAGATATGCTATACTTCAACCATGAATGTAGTAGTTATAGGTGCCCAATGGGGCGATGAAGGTAAAGGTAAAATTGTTGATTATTTAGCAGATTCTTGCGATATCGTTGTCAGATATGCTGGTGGAGCCAATGCAGGTCATACTATTGTAGTTAATGGCGATCAGTATGCATTACATTTAGTTCCATCAGGGATTTTGCATCCAGGTAAGAAAGTATATCTTGGTATGGCGATGGTAATAGACCCTAAGGCATTGTTTGAAGAACTAGATATGTTAAAATCTAAGGGCATTGATTGGGAAGGTCGTGTTTTTATTTCTGACAGAGCGCATTTAGTATTGCCTCGTTATAGAAAAATGGATGTAGAGCGTGATGCAAAGAGAAAAAATCCTATAGGTACCACAGGACGAGGAATAGGAACAACATACTCAATGAAGTCAGAACGTGACGGCATACGACTCAGTGATCTCACTTGGAAAGAAAAAATGGATGAGCTTGAAGAGGATGATAGAACTTTTCTAGCACCTTACATTGAGAATCTTGTAAAAATGAGAGTAGATATTACAGCTGAACTTTGGCGATATAAAAATTCAAATGTTTTAATGGAAGGCGCACAAGGTGCACTTTTAGATCTCGATTCTGGAACCTATCCTTATGTTTCTTCTGGGATGTCTTGTGCTTCTGGCGCCGCAGTTGGTTCTGGAATTGGACCAAAAAATTTAGATGAAATTTTAGGTGTTTTTAAAGCATATTCAACACGTGTAGGAAATGGACCTATGCCAACTGAGTTTGATGAAGAAACTCAAAGTGAGTTATATCACTATGTACGTGAGACAGGTAGAGAATATGGTGTAACTACTGGTCGTCCTCGACGCTGTGGTTATTTGGATCTTGTTGCTTTAAGATATGCTTGTAGAGTTAACTCAATTACAAGCCTTGTCTTAACACACCTGGATATATATGATACCTTGGATGAAATTGAAGCATGTATTGGATATGAAATAGATGGTAAAGAAGTTACAGACTTCCCTACATCTATCGAAGCCTTAGGAAAGGCAAAGCCAATATTGAAGAAGTTTGAGGGGTGGAAAACGCCATTAAATGCATGTCGCTCATATGATGAACTTTCAGCGAATGCAAAGACATACGTTGAATTTATTGAAAAGTACTGTGAAACTCATGTAGGAATTATTTCGGTTGGATACGAAAGAGATGATACGTTTGTTAGAACGCCACCATTTGGTCGGTAGTTTATGGTAACATTAAGTGATATAGGAACATATACATTCCCAGCTCTGTTTAATAATTCGATTAAGAGTTTTGCAAACTGTAATGCTCTATCTTTTGTTAACACAACTCCTATTACATACTCTGAAGTTCACAAAAGGACACAGACTGTTGCTAAGATATTGAAACATCTAGGAGTAAATAAAGGCGATAAAGTTGCAATTTGGAGTGGAAGTGACCCAAATTGGTGTGTAGCTTATTTTGCAGTTGTAAATTATGGAGCTATTGCTGTTCCAATTTTGCCAGATTTTAGTATTAGTGAAGTTGAGGCAATATTAAAACATGCTGAAGTTTCTGGAATTTTTATTTCAGAAAAAATGGAAAAGCAAACTATTGGATTAAAGCCAAAGCTGATTCCTTTTATTATCAGAGTTGAAGATTTTAATCTACTGAGAGTCTCAGGAAAAAATTTTAAGGTGCCATCTGGGTGTAAAGAAGCAGAGAGTATAACATTAAAAGAAGTAAAAATTGATGAGAACGATACAGCATCTATAATATATACTTCGGGGACAACAGGGCGCTCTAAAGGTGTAGATTTAACACATAAGAATCTCATTTTTATGGCAATCCAAGTACAGTCAATTCAGCGAATAAACAAAAGAGATAGATGTTTATCTTTTTTACCATTATCACATGTGTATGAATTTAGCTTGGGCTTCATTCTTCAGTTTATGAACGGTTCATGTGTCTATTACTTAGGGAAACCCCCAACAGTTACAACATTATTACCTGCTTTCAAGCTGGTACGTCCTACTATTGTATTAAGTGTTCCAATTATTATGGAAAAGATATATAAGAACAAAATTATTCCAACATTTACAAAAAAGCCTTTAATTAAAAAGCTATATGCAATTAGATTTTTTCAAATATTGTTTCATCGTCTTGCAGGTAAGTCGTTGAAAAAAACATTTGGTGGAAGGCTCAGGTTTTTTGGAATAGGTGGTGCAAAAGTTGATCCAGTTGTAGAGCAATTTATGAAGGATGCGAAATTTCCCTATGCTATTGGTTATGGACTTACAGAAACAGCACCTCTTTTAGCTGGTTCAAATCCTAGAAATACAAAACCAGGAACTATTGGACCTAAAATGGATGGCGTAGAATTAGCAATATTAAACCCAGACCCTGAAACTGGCATAGGTGAAGTTGTAGCCAGGGGTGAAAACATCATGCGAGGGTACTACAAAGAAAAAGAATTAACGGATGCCGTTTTTACAACCAAAGAAGATTCTATTGGACCTGGATGGTTTAAGACTGGAGACTTAGGAGAAATTACTAAAGGCCGCTTATCTTTGAAGGGGCGGCTTAAGAATATGATTTTAGGTTCAGGTGGAGAAAATGTTTATCCTGAAGATATTGAGTTTGTGTTAAATCAGCACCCAGATGTTTTAGAGTCATTGGTTGTTGAAGATGACACTGGACTTGTAGCACTTGTACAGCTCGATGAGCAGAAAATAACCGATAGTTTACTTCATACAGTTGAAGATATTAAAGAAGCTATTTTATTTAAGCAAGAAGAAATTCTTTCTGAAATTAAGTACTTTACGAATAGTCAGGTAAATAAATTTTCTAAAGTATCTGTCGTTCGAGCTGTAGCTGAGTTTGAAAAAACAGCTAGCCAAAAAATTAAGAGGTATTTATATAACCTAACTGGCGGTGATAAAAAATAAAAATAAAAACCTTGTTTACCGCAAAGAGTAACAAGGTTTTTTTATTTTCTATCGATTATGTTAAAATCTGGTTAATTTCTAAAATCTCATCATTAGTAAAATTAATATTATCCACTATAGCTACATTTTCTTTTATTTGCTCCGTTTTAGAGGCCCCAATTAGTACACTTGTTATAGTTTCATCAAATACTAGGTAGGCGAGTGCCATTTGTGCAAGTGTTTGGCCCCGCTTTTCAGCTACGCCATTTAGCAAGAACAGTTTTTGTAGTAAATCTTTGGTCACATTCCTTTCAGATAAAAAGCGACCATCAGTTTTTATTCTACTATCTTTTGGAATACCGTTAAGGTATCTATCAGATAACAAACCTTGAGCCAACGGGCTAAACACAATTAAGCCTTTTTCTGAGTTTTTACACTCTTGTTTTAATCCATTAGATTCGATTGTTTTTTCTAATAACGAATACTTATTTTGATTAATAATAAAAGGACAATTAAGAGAATCTAATATAGAACTTGCTTCTTTCATAGTCTTGCCATCATAATTAGATAGACCAATATACAGGGCTTTCCCTGATTTTACAATCGAATCTAGTGCACCCATAGTTTCTTCGAGAGGTGTTGATGGGTCCATACGATGATGATAGAAAATATCAACATACTGTATATTCATTCTTCTTAAGCTTTGATCAAGACTCGAAAGTATGTGCTTTCTACTTCCCCAACTTCCATATGGACCAGGCCACATATCATAGCCAGCTTTAGTAGAAATTATAATTTCATCTCTATATGACTTTAAGTCACTTGTTAAAATTTTCCCAAAATTGTTCTCTGCACTGCCTGGAATCGGTCCATAATTATTAGCGAGATCAAAATGTGTAATGCCTAGATCAAATGCCGAGAAACAAAGTTCTTTCATGGTATTCATGCTTGCATTTGAGCCGAAATTATGCCATAAGCCGAGGGATATAATTGGTAGCACTAAACCACTTTTTCCACATCTTCTGTACTGCATTGTATCATACCTCAATGTATGGGCATTATAATTCATAGCTATTCCTTATTGCATATTAAATTTCTCTTGTATAAATGGAAAATGCATTCTTGCCAGAATTTTTTGCATTATACATGGCTTTATCGGCTGCATCAAAAAGTTTTTGAAATGTTCTACCATCCTCTGGTGCATGTGATATACCAATGCTAGCTGAAAGTGTTATGGTCTTCTTTGATTCAGTTGTAAATGATTTATGTATGCTAAGGTTAATATCATTAGCCTTGGTTTTAAGGCTTTCAACAGAAAGTCTATCTGGGGTAAACACAATAAACTCATCCCCACCAATTCGGGCTATAATATCATGGCTTCTAAAATGACATCTAATTTCATCATAAATTGAACACAAAACCGCATCACCGTAACTATGACCAAAGTTATCATTTATTGGTTTAAAGTTATCTAAATCTATTACAAAGAATGTTCCCTCTGGTTTTGTTTCCAAGTGTTCTCCTATATATGACTTGGCAGCATCTCTATTAAGCCCTCCAGTTAGAGTATCCTTTTCAGCTTTGTCTTTAAGTGCTAAGGCAATTTCTTTTTGATCATGTATTTCATAAATTAAAAAAAAGGCCATTACTTCCCCAGTTTCTTTATCTATTTTACTCTGAAGTAAAAACTTATGCCATAAATAGTTTTTGTCACTTGATCTGTCACCTCTTTTAACAGGGCTCCTATACTCATAGGTAACTTCAAAAATACCCTTATTAGCAAGTTCAATTATATTAGAAGCTTGAGCCTGCACTGATTTGTGCACATCATCTGGATGCATAAATTTACTTGAAGTTCTAAATAAAAAATCAGAATATGATGTAAAATTTGATGTGTCAGAATCTTTTTCATATATTACGAGGCGCTTTAGTTCATCAGTAGAGCAGTTAAATTCAACAAAAATTTTTGTCATGTTGAATAATGCTGATTTAATTCCTTTTTCCCTTGTAATAGTGTCTTCAAGCTTAGTAGCTTTTTCTTGATAAAAATGTAAATTTACAATCCTAATCAGCATCAACAGAGACAGGTAAAAAATAGATAACAGTGTTAACGGGAGTACAATTTGCTGTATATTTATTCCTGTTGTTTGATTATCAAGTTTATAAAATCCCGCATTATATATCATATATGATATAAGTAGAACACCGATAGCAAAAAAGAACATAACAATCTCAGTGCTATTTTTCATAATTCGTAAGTTCTTTTCAGGTGTAAATGTATAGAATGCCACATTAGCTATTCCATGTAAACTGAATGTTAGTAACGAAGTAAGCCAAAATAAGAATGGATCTGAAATTACATACATGATTTCAGCATTATTTACGAGTGCAACAACTGATACCACAACTGCTCGTATTACAAATAAGTGTACTAATAAAATAGAAGCAGGCACAACTACCTCAAGGTATTTTGCTATAAATATTATTTTAATTTGAATATATAATATTAAAAGGAGTACAATGCAGTGGATGCTAGTAAACTCATGTAAATATTCTAATACAAAAAAAGATAACAGTGCATTAATGGCACAAAAAAAGTATTGTAAAAAATGATACTTAGACTTATTAAAAATTTTGCTTACTAACTCAAAGCTGAGGCGTGAATGAATAAAAACTACGAGTGCAACTACTATGTTATATATAATTGGCAAAATAAAACCTCTGATAAATTAAGTATATCATATATTAAACAATATAAACAGGGTAAAAGTTACAGATTTATAAAAAAAGGTAAGTAAAGCGAACTTTACTTACCTTTTTACATTATGCTACAACAAAGTACTAGAAATCTCGCTTTGCAAGATATTCATATTCTTTCCATTGTCTCTTAGCACGAACAACCGCTGAATCTAAGAGCATTTTTGCACGTTCTGGATTAGCCATTTTTAGACCCTTGAATCGTACTTCTTTGTACATAAAGCCTTCAAGGTCAAAGTCTGGTTCTTTTGAATCTAGTTGGAAAGGATTTTTTCCATCTTCAACTAGACGTGGGTCGTATCGGTATAGAGGCCACAATCCGCTTGTTACCACTTCTTTTTGGTTTGTTAAACCATTAGCCATATTAATACCGTGACTTATACAATGGCTGTAAGCAATTACAATTGATGGTCCATCATAGCTTTCAGCTTCTCTGAACGCTTTAATGGTTTGAGCCATATTAGCTCCCATTGAGATGTGTGCTACATAAACATAGCCATAACTCATTGCTATCATACCAAGATCTTTTTTACCGATAGATTTACCACCAGCTGCGAACTTAGCAACAGCACCTATAGGTGTTGCTTTAGACATTTGTCCACCAGTATTTGAATAAACTTCTGTGTCCATTACTAGAATGTTAACATTTTTTCCAGAAGCTATTACGTGGTCTAGACCACCAAACCCGATGTCATATGCCCAACCATCACCACCTAAAATCCAGTGTGATCTTTTGATAAAGTGATCAGCTAAAGACTCAAGTTCTTTTGCCAAAGGATCGGAAGATTTAGAAAGTTCAGCTTTAAGAGCATCAACGTCTTTTTGTTGCTGAGTAATTGCAGCATCGTCTGCTTGGCTGTTAGCTAGTAATTTTTCAACAGTAGCTTTTGCAATGCCTGCATCCTTTGCTTTTAGAGCAACTTCACGAGCATATTCAGCTAACTTATCACTTGTGAGTCTCATACCCATACCGAACTCAGCTGCATCTTCAAATAGAGAGTTTGACCAAGCTGGTCCTCTACCATTTTCATCTTTTGCATATGGAGTTGAAGGGAGGTTACCACCATAAATTGAAGAACAACCAGTTGCATTAGCAATAATAGTTCTATCTCCAAATAGTTGGCTGAGCATTTTTACGTATGGAGTTTCACCACAGCCAGCACATGCCCCTGAGAACTCAAAAAGAGGTCGTTTGAATGCTAAGCCTTTTGCAGTAGATAAGTTAAGTGTTGATGGGTCACAGTCTGGTAAAGACATAAAGAATTCCCAGTTTTCTGCTTCATCATGACGTAATTCTGGAGTGTATGGAACAAGGTTAATTGCCTTGTGGTTCTCATCTGTTTTGCTCTTTGCAGGGCAAGCAGAAATACAAAGGCCACAACCAGTACAGTCTTCTGTAGATATTTGTAGAACAACTTTTTTTCCTTCTTCAGCTTTTGGCTTGATATCACATGTTTTAAATGTTTTTGGAGCTTTAGTTGCATCAGTAACTGCAAGTGTTTTCATTCTTATACAAGCATGTGGACACACTACTGTACATTGGCCACATTGAATACAAACCTCTGTGTCCCATTCTGGAACTTTTTCAGCGATTGCCCTTTTTTCATATTGAGTAGTTGCTGTTGGGAATGTGCCATCTTCTGGAAGCTTGCTTACTGAAAGCTTATCACCTTGTTGAACAGTCATTACTCCAAGAACATCTCGAACAAATGCATCATCAGAAGTTGCCATTGCAGGTATCATATGAATATCACCAGCAGTGCTTGAAGGATATTCAACTTTTTCTACAGCACCTAAAGCCATATCAATTGTTTTAATATTCTTTTCTACAATTTCTGCACCTTTTTTGCCATATGTTTTTTCAATGAATTTTTTCATTGATTTAACAGCAACATCTTCAGGTAATACTCCAGAAACTTTAAAGTATGCAGCTTGCATGACGATATTGATACGTGTTCCCATTCCTGCTTTTTCAGCAATTGTATATGCATCAATTACATAAAACTGTAAACCTTTATCAATGATTACTTGTTGTTGCTCAACTGGAATATTTTCCCAAACAGTTTTTGCATCAAATGGGCTATTTAATAAGAATGTAGCACCTTTTTTTGCAGAAGAAAGCATGTAGTATACTTGCATGTAAGAAAACTTATGGCAAGCAACAAAGTCTGCACTGTTGATTAAATATGGGCGTTTGATAGCCTTTGGTCCAAATCGCAAGTGAGATACGGTGAAACCGCCAGATTTTTTTGAGTCATATGAGAAGTATGCTTGAGCATTAAGTTCTGGTTTTGCATCCCCAATAATTTTAATTGAGTTTTTATTAGCACCAACGGTACCATCAGCACCTAAACCATAGAACATAGCTTCATTCATTTCTTTGTCATCGATTGTCCAAGTAGCATCATAGACAATACTTTTTCCAAGAACATCATCTTCAATACCAACAACAAATTTGTTTGTGTTTTTTGAACCTAAATCGTCAAAAATACCTTTTACCATTGCTGGTGTGAATTCTTTTGAACCCAAACCGTATCGTCCACCAACAACTACGTCAATTTTTCTTCCTGTTTCAGCAAGAGCTGTTTGTACATCTTGATATAGTGGCTCTCCAAGTGAACCTGGTTCTTTTGTTCTGTCTAATACAGAAATGTATTTTACAGTACTTGGAAGTGCTTTTATAAATAGAGCAGCATCAAATGGGCGATAGAGGCGTACCTTAATAGCACCAGTTTTTGCACCTTGAGCATTAAGAGCGTCTACAGTATCTTCAACTGTATCAGCACCTGAACCCATAATAATAACAACTTTTTCAGCGTCTTTTGCACCAACATAGTCAAAAACATTGTATTGCCGACCAGTTAGTTGTGCGAATTTGTCCATTTCTTCTTGTACAATTGAAGGAACGGCTTCATAATATTTATTAACAGCTTCACGGCTTTGGAAGTAAACATCAGGATTTTGGGCAGTACCGCGAACAAGTGGAGCTTCAGGTGTTAAACCTCTTTTTCTATGAGCTCTTACTAATTCGTCGCTAACCATTTTGTGCATAAGCTCAAATGAAACTTCATCAACTTTTTGAATTTCGTGTGAAGTTCTAAACCCATCAAAAAAGTGTAAAAATGGAACTCTAGCACGTAGTGTTGCAGAATGGGAAATAACTGCTAAGTCCATTGCTTCTTGTACATTGTTTGATGAAAGCATTGCCCAACCAGTTTGGCGGCAAGCCATAACGTCTTGGTGGTCACCAAAAATTGATAATGCACTAGTAGCAACTGCACGTGCTGCAACGTGGAAAACAGTACTTGTTAACTCACCTGCAATTTTGTACATGTTTGGAATCATCAATAAGAGACCTTGTGATGCTGTAAATGTTGAGCTTAATGCACCTGTTGTTAAAGCTC
>CAYJGO010000057.1:0-10989 GCA_964369855.1 uncultured Treponemataceae bacterium
AAAACATTACGCTGTCTGTAACGGTACAAGAAAACAAAGGCGATGCTCGAACGGCAGAAATACAGCTTGTCGGAAAAGATACACAAACATCTGTAACAATTGTGCAAAAAGAAAAGCCTGTGTTAAGCCTTGTTTCCGCTCCAGAGGTGCGCTTAGCGTATAGTGACACTACTACCACCATTACCTTTTCAGCAAGAGAAGCATGGACAGCAAAAGTAAACAATTTCCCTACCTATACAATTAGCCCTAGTTCCGGTGATGCAGGAGAAAACATTGAGATTACCGTAACAGCTCCGAGCAAAAACTATAGTGGCTATAATAATATTGTCTGGATAGACATTGACACATTAGATAAACATCTTACAGTGCAAATCGTGCATACAGTTGTTTCAATAAAATCAGAGCAAGGGCAGCTTAGCAAATTATTAAAAGAGCAATTTGGAGCGGATTTGGACTTGCTCCAAGGTCTTGAAATAACTGGCGAACTTGGAGAAGAAGACTTCGGTATACTTAAAGACTTAACAAAGAAAAATCTTTCTACCATATCTATGTTTTACAGTACAGTAGAAAATAATGCAATACCTGCACGAGCCTTTGGTGGGGAAACTTCCATTGGATCAAAACTAAATTTACTATATCTTCCATCCACAGTAACAAACATTGGAGAATATGCTTTTGCTAATATTAATACATTAGAAATTGTTAGTTTTCCAAAAACCCTTACAACTATTGAAAAGGCTGCATTTAAGGGGTGCTCAAAACTCGATCATGTTGGTTTGACGGACAGTGTTACACACATAGGTGAATCAGCTTTTAAGGGAGCAAAAGCGCTTGACTTTGTAACATTACCATCAACAATAAAACACATTAGCACTAATGCTTTTTCAAATATTCCCATTATAGCCTTTTTTACTGTACTATCCCCAAGTCCTCCAAGCATTGACGGAACACCTTTTGCAGGCACTACAATACAAACATTAAAAATTCCATCTGAATCAAGAACACAGTACGAAACAGATAGTTTTTGGGGAAATCTGGCATTGAATATTACCCCAATTCAATAATAATTATTTCTATATCTTTTTCTTGTCAAATCATCTTTTATTTAGTATGATATAAGTACAGGATATCATCATGAAAAATATTACATTACTAAGTGAAAAGGATTTTCCCACACAAATGAATGATATGGTTATTCCATTTATCAATTCTCACAAGACAATTCACTCCATTGAATCTGTGCAAAAAGGAAACATACATGTTGAAACTCTTCTACCTGATGGAGATTTTCACTCTGTTTTAGTTATTTTCCATGGTTTTTGCGAATTCTGTGCAAAATACGATGAGTTCACGTATTATGCCTTACAGCAAGGCTATGCCGTATGCCGCTTTGACCACAGAGGCCACGGCTTCTCTGCACGTGATGATGAAGTAAAAACAAATCCCTCAAAGGTGCATATTAAAAATTTTAACACCTATGTTTTAGATGCCCATAAAGTTATAGAAACAATAGTAACACCATTGGCAAATGGAAAAAACCTTTTTTTATTTGCACACTCTATGGGTGGTGCCATTGGAGCTTTATATTTAATGTATCACCCCGGAGTTTTTACGCGTGCAATCCTAAATTCTCCTATGTTTCAAGTTAATACAAAGGGTCTACCATTGTGGCTTGCATCAATAAGTGCTAAGCTTCTTTGCTCTATTAAAGGAAAAACAGTATTTGCGCCTTCTCAAAGAGCATTTCCGTATGATGACTTAATTTTCAATCATATTAAACATGCTTCCACTAGTGTTGAGCGACATTCCTACTTTTACAAAATTCGATATACGGATGAAAGGCTTCAGACGTGGGGTGGTACAATGCTTTGGCTATCTCAGTGCTTTTGGGCAATGGGCATGTGCAAAAAAGGAAATCTCTTAAAAAAAATAACAACCCCTATTTTACTTTTGCAAGCTGAATATGATGCTACAGTGTTTCCTAAAGGCCAAAATCGCTTTGTAAAAAGACTCTCAAATGCAGAACTCTTTGTTGTTAAAAAGGGAAACCATGAAGTTTTTATTGGCAAAAATCAATTTGCCTTGCCATGGTATGAGAAAATTTTTGAGTATTATGAAAAAGTTTTATAACTCTAAAGTTCTTTTTTTCATCTTTTTGTGGTTGATAGAAACCAAAAAAGAACGTATACTGAGTAAAACATTTTTTTGTGGAGACCAATGAATTCAAGCCTTATTATATTACTCGCCGTAGCGGGTATTCTTGTTCTGTTATCAATGCTTTTTTCAGCCTCAGAAAGTGCCTTTTTTTCCGTCAATAAACTGCGTGTAAGGTTTTTAAGAAATAAAAAACATAGAGGTGCTTTGCGCGCAGGAAAATTATTAGATAACAAAGAAAAGCTTTTAAGCACCGTCCTTGTTGGAAACAATATCGTCAATATTGCACTCTCAGCAATTTTAACATCAATTGCATTAGAGTTTTTTGGCCCTGCCGGGATAGGATATGCAACTATTGCGACAACAGTCTTATTATTAATTTTTGGTGAAATAACACCTAAAACCCTTGGCACTCAGCATCCAGAATCAATTTCTTTTGCCTTATCTGGTTTTATTACTTTCTTTTCAATTATTTTCCGACCTTTTATTATCCTATTTTCAGGTTTTTCACTATTTCTCATAAAAATTTTAGGCTTACGGCCAAAAAACAATTCACCCTCCTTTACAGAGGAAGAAATAAAAACCCTCATAGAAGTAGGAGAGGAAGAGGGTGTTTTAGAAGAAAGCGAGCGACATATGATGCACCGTGTATTTTCTTTTACAGACCTTGCGGCAAGTGATATAATGACCCCAAGAACAGAGATAACCTTTGTAACTGATTCTGCATCGTATAAAGATATTCTAAGTCTTGCAAAAAAAAGTAGACTATCTCGCTTTCCTGTATTAGGTAAAGATATAGATGATATTATCGGAGTTTTATATATACGAGATGTTCTTTCCTATGTAGAAAATCAAGACTCTTTTTTAGTAAAAAAAATTATGAGAGAACCGTTATTTATTTCAGAAACTAAAAACATGTCTACAATACAACAGCTTTTCAAATCAAAAACTCAAAGTATTGCAATTGTTTTAGATGAGTACTCTGGAACTGCAGGGATTTTAACCAAAGAAGATATTGCAAGAGAAATTTTTGGTTCTGTTACTGATGAATATGAGGCCCCTATTGAACACATACATGTTAAAATGACCGACACAGAAATACTTGTAAGTGGAAAAAGTCGCTTAAGTGAAATATCTGAACAATTTGAAATAAAACTAGAGTCTGAATATAATGATACAATCGCTGGCTATATTATGGAAACAATTGATAGAGTACCTCAGCAAGGAGATTCAATTACAAAAGATGGTTTTACCTTTACAGTACAAGAACTTGATGGAATAAGAATAAGCGAAGTGCTTATTAAGGCGGAAGATATATGAGCACACCTTTAATGATAACAACCTTAATTATTCTAATAGCCTTGTCTGCCTTTTTTTCTTCCTCTGAAACAGCTTTTATAAGCATTCCGAAGTTACGCCTTCGCCAAATGCAAAAAGAAAAGCACCCTAAAGCAAAAATTATTTCGAAACTTAAAAGCAATCTTGATACCCTTTTAACAGTTATACTCATCGGAAATAATTTTGTTAATTCTCTTGCATCTTCTCTAGCAACAGCCCTTGCTATAAGCCTTTTTGGAAACAGGGGAACAGGAATTGCAACTCTAACCATGACTGTTATCATTATTATATTTGGAGAAATTTTACCAAAAACAATTGCAGCATATAAAAATGAAGAAGTCGCTGCTCACTTTGCAAAAACCTTAAGCATTTTAGAAAAAATACTCTTTCCGCTGGTTTTCATATTCTCAAAATTTACGTATTTAATTAAACTACTTTCACAAAAATTTACCTCTTCTGAATCAAGTCAAATAACAGAAGAAGAACTCAAAACTTTATTTGATTTGGGCGGGCAAGAAGGAATTTTGGAAAGCGACGAAACAGATATGCTACATAAAATATTTGAATTTTCTGATCTCAGAGCTAGAGACATCGAACGATCAAGAACTTTAGTAAAAATGCTTAGCTCTACTGCAACCTATTCACAAACTTTATCCGTTATTTCTAAGTCAGGCTTTTCACGGTTGCCTGTTTACGAGGACTCCACAGAAAATATTATAGGGGTCATACATTTTAAAGATATTCTATTTTATAATGGGGAAAAAAAAGATTTTTCAGTTCGTTCACTAGCAAAAAAAGGCCTTTTTATCCCAGAAACAAAGGACGCTCTTGGAATTTTACATGTATTTAAAACAGAAAAACAAAATTTTGCGATTATTATAAATGAGCATGGTAGCTTTTCAGGGATCATCACAATGGATGACCTCGTGCGTGCTGTATTTGGAAGGGCTACAGAGGGCTTTGATAAAAAAGTGCGCCCAGCAGAAGATAGAATTACTATATTGAATCCAACCGAGTTTATTGTCCCTGGTGATATTGAAATAAGTGAGTTTAATAATATTTTTAAAATGCAACTAATTTCGGAAGATTCAGATACATTTGGAGGATGGATTTTAGAGGCATTTGATTATTTGCCAGACCCAAATGAAAGTGTTAGAGTTGGAAACACAGTTTACACTGTTATAAGCCAAAAAAACCGACGTATTCAAAGTGTAAAAATGAAAATACTTCTATAGCGCTAATTAACTTGTGCTATAGTAGAATTTCCCTCAAGCTCCTCAGAAATAATTGAAGGGCTCCCTATATACTCTAATATTGAATCACCTTTTAAATCAATGCTTAAATTTTTATACACAGAGAGTGTTGTCTTACCTGTGCCCGATATTGAAACATCTGCTGAGTCACAAAGTAAGTCTTTCGCCTCTACAACAGAACTTCCAGCCAAAGCAATAATTGCCGTTTCTACATTTCCTTCCAGAGAAAAATGTGAAGACCCAGCAGAAGCTAAAACCAATCCTTCACTTTGTGGCATCATTAAATTTACACGCAAGTCACCTGTTACGTACAACGAGACAAAATCTAAAAGTAATGCATCAACTTCGAGTGCATATCCAGTTCCTGAAACGTTTATGTGATTAAAGTTCGCATAAATTAAAATGTCAAATTTTTTAATGGGATGAGGTGTCTGAGAGTCCATGCTCACTATTATTGTGTTATCTACAAATTCTATATTAAAACTGTAATTCTCCAAATCTTCACTGTAAGTTGCTTCTACACGAGCTTCTTGATGACTAGGAGATGAAATTATGGTTATATTTGCTTCTCTGTTATTAATAAACTGTAAGCCTTTTAAGTCAATCGAATAAACGTGCCCAATTGTCCCGGCGTGTACTGTTATTGTTTTTTCATCGCCGCGAATAGCATCAGGACTCTTAAGACTGAGAGTACAGGTAACTATGGCTAACATAACACAAAACAAGGCGCATATACTTGAAAACCGAATCATGGAAAACTCCTATTTAATTATATAACAATATGCTAAGTGCGGTCAAGCAAAATATCCGTCTAGTATGCATCCTCTAGCAGCACAGATTTCTACATCTTACAAAACATAATGTTCTATAAACTTGGCGACGCCATCTTCATCATTTGTAGAATCTGTATTAAATTTCGAAATGGCCTTTATGTGCTCTAACCCATTTTTCATTGCAACACTTTTCCCCACTAACTTCATCATGGACTCATCATTCATGCTATCACCGAAGGCCATAACATTATTAATATTTACTGAAAGTTCTTTAGAAAGCCAAACAAGAGCTTCCCCCTTTCCTGTATCTTTGGGTAGCACTTCTAAAAAATATGGTTTGCTCGTAAAAATTACACAAGTATCGCCTATTTCTATTTTTAACTTACTCTCAAGTTTTTTTAATACATCTGGATCACCAGGTATCACAATTTTTGGAAAGCCTCGTTTTAACAAAGTGGCATAATCTTCAACTACCTTCAATTTTAGACCACTAAGCTTTGAATCCATTTCCCCCCACTTACTTAACTTACAAGTATATATTGTACTGGCATCATAGACATGTGCACTCAGGTTAAATTCTGTTAAAACTTTATAAACATGCAAAGCCGTTTCTTGCTCTAATATTCGCGAGTATATTGCTATACGTTTATGCAAATCTAGTATACTTGTTCCATTTTGCGTTATCATATATTTTCCAAATTCTGATCCCGCAATATCCAATTGTCGAACATATGGCAACATTGCTTCATCAGCTCTACCTGAGCAAAGCATTACATAAATTCCTTTTTGCACCGCTTTTTGTAATATGCTTACAGTGTAATCAGATATTGTTAAATTATGCTTGAGTAATGTATCATCAAGGTCAAGGGCAAGTATGTGAACCTTTTGCTTTTCTTGAGGGGTTTTATTCATCTAATTAGTCTAGCACAAAAATATATTTATTACAATATTAATTTTAGAATAGAAATAGTAGTCTCTTTTATTCTGATTCAATGTAACTTTCCCAAGCTTGTATTAGCGCAGCAATATGTATTTCCAAAGCTTCAATTTCTTTTTGTATTAACTTACTTTTTTCTCCTACTGAATATACTTCTGGTTTTGAAAGCTCCGTTTCAAGCTTTGCTTTATGCAACTCTGCCTTTTCTATCTCTTCCATTAAAAGGGCTTCTTCTTTTTCTTGCTTGCGTTTTTCTGCACGTAGTTTTTTTTGCTCGCCATAGGACAAGCTTACTGTAGAAGTCTCTGGCTTGATTGTATTATTCGCTCCATTTTTTTTCCCACTGGCTATACCATCATGCAAGGCTTGTGTTTGTTCAATATAATACTCGTAGCCCCCTGGGAAATGCCTACTTTGTCCTGGCTCTAACTCTAAGACTCGACTTGCAAGAGCAGACATAAAAAGCCTATCATGTGAAACAAATATTACTGTACCTCCAAATTGCTTTATGGCTTCTAACAAAACATCTTTTGAATGCAAGTCTAAATGGTTTGTAGGCTCATCTAAAATCAGCAAATTTACAGGCTTCAACAATATACGCAGCAGAGCAACCCTACTTTTTTCACCACCAGATAATACATCTATGCTTTTATACACATCATCACCGCGAAATAAAAAAGCGCCAAGCATATCTCGCAATTTTGGAATAAGCTCTAATGGACATTCTTGCTCAAGTAAGTCTAATATTGATATACTTCCTTTCATGGTCTCAGCATTATCTTGACTAAAGTAGCCAACACTTACCCCGCTACCAGCTTTTACGACGCCATCATAATCTGAATCTACTCCTGAAAGAATACGCAAAAGGGTCGACTTCCCTGCTCCATTTCGACCAACAACTAATAACCGATCTCCCTTTTCAACAACTAAATCAAGCTCTTTTAAAACGGTATGTAATCTCACTTCTATTTCATCAGAATCTTTTATTGAGTAAGACTTAGTAATTCCCTCAAGAGTTACAACTAAGCGTCCAGAATGAGGTGCAGGAGGAAAGCTAAAATGTATCTTTTTTAATGACTCAGGGATTTCTATTCTCTCAATTTTTTCGAGCTGTTTTAATCTCTCTTGAGCTTGAGTAGCCTTTGTAGCCTTGTAACGAAAACGCCTCACAAAGTCTTCTAACTTGTGAATTTCTTGTTGTTGAAGTTCGTAGCGAGCAATCAGGCTTTCTAACTCAAGCCTGCGCACCTTTTCATACTTAGAATAATTTCCAACATATCGATGCAACTCTCCATTAAAAAGTTCAAATACTTCATTTATAGTCACATCTAAAAAATATCTATCATGACTAACAATTAAAAAACCTCCATCAAATTTTAAAAGGAAATCCTCTAACCATGTTCTTGCTTCAATATCAAGATAATTTGTAGGCTCATCTAAAAGTAATATATCAGGTTTTTGCAAAAGTACTTTTGCTAAGGCTATACGCATTTGCCAACCACCAGAAAATTCTTCTACTTGGCGTTCGAAATCAGTTTTTAAAAATCCAAGCCCTGTCAATATTTGCTCTGCTAAGGCTTCCCTTCTGTACCAACCAGAGTTTTCTAATACTTCATGTATTTCATGGTGTCTATCTAAAAGGCGTGATTGCTTATTTTCAATGTCGACAGATTGACCCATATGCGAAAGCTTTTCACCAATAGCTTCCATTTCAGCATGCAACTCATACCCTCTATAAAAGGCTGTGTCAGCTTCTGATTTTAAAGACTTGTTTGAATGAACAATCCCTGACTGCGGAAGATAGCAAATTACACAATCCTTCTGTACTGCTCTTTCGCCACTTTCGTAATCCATAAGGCCTGCCATAACTTTCATCAAAGTTGTTTTTCCAGACCCATTTGCACCACTCAATGCAGCCCGGCTTCCGGCAGAGAGATTTATTGTTACATTTTTGAGAATATCCCTATCCCCAAAAGCAAGACTCAAGCGAGAAAACTGTACAAATGACATTTTTATTTCTTTTCAAAAAATAACACTAAAGGAGACGTACTTCTATTTAAAAGCACACCGTCTTTTATGTCATTACTTTCCACAGACTCAAAGCGCAAACCATCAGCTTCTAGTTTATACAGCACATTCATTTCACTAGTAGCTGAATCAAACCTAAAGGTGAGCACTCCATCAAATTCTAATAAAAGTGCATCAGTTACAAAGTACTCAATTGAAACACTTCCTCTCCCAACGCGGTCACCATCACGAGGCACACCCTCGATTCCTGCTGTAACGAGCCTGTCAAAACGAGTCCATTCAAAAGTTGAATTTTGAGAAAATTCAATTGTTCCATAATTTGAGCTAGCAAACCTATCCGAGACATTTAATATTTGTCTGTAAAGATTTGCCCTGCGTGCATTTTCACCTGCAATAATTTGTGAAACATAATTTGTATTTTCATTGCCATCTTCATCTGTAAAAGAAACAAAGCCATACGCTATTCTTTGCCCTACTTCATTCATGTGCTCAATAACGATGTTGTTTTCATCTTTTACATTAAGAATCAAAGGATTATCAGTTAATGTATAAGAATTTTCACCTCTAGTTGTAATCCCGTTGTATGTAAAGGTTTCTTGAAGCGCATCTGTTGCAACTTTTATTGAACCAGTCATAATACCTAATTCAAACCCATAATCTGAGCGAATCCTCTTTAAATCTACTCGGTTATCACTTAACATTGTTGCATAGTAATCTGGATACCAGGTTTTTTGTGCTATTTTTTGAATTAGCTCATCACTTTCAGCACTTGCTTCAACAACTTGTTCTTCCAAGCCTTCTTTTTCATCGTATATTGATAAGTTATACGAATAACACCAGCCTTCGGTCCCATCTTGAGTAAGAACCCGCAGCCACTCGCCCTCTAACTCTTCAGAACCTCGCATAACCGCTTGTCCTTCTCCACTGTATAAAATCTTGACAACTTCTTTTTCTCGTAGTCGGTATAATTGGTCTGAAGTATTTTCTGCCTCTTCTCTTATAGCAAGCCCATCAATTTTAACGACTGCATATTGGCCTCGATAAGCTGCAAATTGTTCGGCTTTTTTTTCTGCCTTACGTTTTGACTCTGGGTCAGTAATTTGCCAAAGTGGTATTTCAATTTTTTCATTGGAATCAGGAACCCCAATTGCATAAATCTTACTTATGTTTGAACGCAGATAAACAGGAACAATATCCCCATCTGTTAATCCATATTCGGGAAGCGACCATAACAATACTCCATAGCCTTCAACACCTGAACAACTACTAAATAACACTAAAAATACAATTCCAACCATACAAAGCAAACTATTGCGTTTAATTCTCTTTTTCATTCATTAAACATACCACAAATGAAGAAAATCTTCAAGAGAATAACCTTTATACTATCCCTCATTCTTTATACATCAAGAACTTTTGCAGATATAAAAGTATGTATATTTGGAAGATCCCCACTTATTTCTCTTGCTGCTATTACAACTTTTCTGTATTCCGAAGGGCTCATCTTCACATACCGCCGAAAAACTTTCGAAAAAGAAGAGCTGTCGTGAAACCCACTAGAAAGTGCAATTTCGGTAATACTACTTGGTGAGTAGAGAAGTAAATCTTTTGCATTTTCTAGCCTATGCTGAGTTAATAATTCTTTTGGTGAAAGATTTGTGCGCTTTTTACATAATTTATAAAGGTGGGTCCTATCGATATTCAAATGAGCACTAATGTCTTCTACCGTAATTGATTCAGTAAAATGAGCCCTCATATAATCAAGTGCTGCTTGAGCACGCGTTTTATTATCATCGTAATCTGGATTTAAAATTTTTAAACACGAAAACAAAAGATAAAACCATCCAGCAAGTTCAATCCTTGTATTCTCGGGATTTTTCATGCAGCTTAAAGACTGTGCAAGATAGGTTTCTATTTTATCCTCATTTTCAGCTTTACATATACAGTGCTCTTTATCAAGCCCATATTGTGCTAATAGCATATCAGCTTCCTCTCCATCAAACCCAAACCATATATACTCCCAAGGGTCCGTAACATCTGCTTCGTAGTAGGTTAGATCCTTTGGACAAATCAGAAAAGCCTGATTTTTTTCAAGATGATAAATATCTTTACCAGCTCTAAAAGTTCCTTTTCCAGACAAAATAAAATGAATCAAGTAATGGGAGCGCACCGCAGGGCCAAAGTAATGACGTGGAGAACATTTTTGATATCCACAATAATAAAAATTGAGAGAAGAAACAGCCATATTACCTTCCAAAAAAATTATAATTATCTTCAATTTTGCCATAAAAACAAAAAAAATGCAACATAATGACAAGTAACCGGCAACAAAAATAGTATTGTTCAAAACAAAGACAGTATACAATGAACCCTACCTTAAAACGGAGGGATTTAAATGGCAAAAATAACATTTATGGGTGCTGGAAGTACCATTTTTGCACGAAATGTATTGGGAGACTGTATGTGTACCCCAGCATTACAAGAATCAGAAATAGCTTTATATGAT
>CAYJGO010000058.1:0-10941 GCA_964369855.1 uncultured Treponemataceae bacterium
ATTTTGAATTTACAGAATCAATGAAAGCTATAACAATAAAACCTGAACCAGAAGCTGATTATTTACATATTGTTATGCCTATGCAAATGGAGTAAAACAAAAGGTGCCATTTATATCTTTAGCACTTTCAAATTTTAGAAACTTAAATAATAATACAATAGATTTATCTCAAAAAGAAGTTTTTTTTATTGGACAAAATGGACAAGGAAAAACAAATTTTTTAGAAAGTTTATATTTTTCTGCATATGGTTCTTCTTTTAGAACAAAAAAAGAAATTGAAATTATTAAAGAGGGAGAAAACTTTTTTTCAATAAGAACTTTATTTCAAAGTCAAAGCGATAAAACTGATTTAATATCAATTTTATATGATAATAATAAAAAAAAAATATCAAAAAATGGTAAAACTTTAGTTGATAGAAAAGACTTAATAAATACAATTCCATGTGTACTTTTTTCACATGGAGACTTAGATTTTGTTATTGGTGAGCCAGAAAGAAGAAGATTTTTTATTGATCAATCCCTTTCAATGTATGATATATTGTATATTGATATTTTAAGAAGATATAAAAAAATTCTAAAAAGTAGAAATACAATTTTAAAAGCTGAACAATATGATACTTTAGATGTTTTTGATGAAAGTTTAGTAAATGAAGGAATTGAAATATATAATAAAAGAAAAAAAGCTGTTTATCAATTCAATAGGATTTTTACACCTTATTATGAAGAAGTTACTGGAATTAGTAATTTAAAAATAAATTATTTCTCTCAATGGGAAGATAAAAAGAAAGATGAAATTATTTCATTATTAATTCAAAAAAGAAATAATGATAAAATAATGAAAACAACATTATTTGGGCCGCACAGAGATAAAATTACTTTTATAAAAGATAATAAGAACTTTATTAATACAGCATCTACAGGACAATGTAGATTAGCTGCAATATTATTAAGAGTATGTCAAGCTGTGCATTATGCAGAAGAAACTCGAAGAAAACCTGTTTTACTTATGGATGATGTATTATTAGAATTAGATCCAAAAAAAAGAGAAAAAATTACAGCCATTTTACCTGATTATGATCAACTTTTCTGTACCTTTTTACCAGGAGAACCATATGAAAAATATAAAAAAGAAAAAACATTGGTATATGAAGTAAAAGAGGGTATAATAAATGAAATATGATAATAGCATAAAATCTGCATCAAATATACTTGAAACATTTTTTTCTGATTTATTAGAAGATCAATTTAAAGAATATAAAGCTTTGGATAGTGGGTGGCAAAAAGTACTTTTATCACTACAAGGTGATGGAGAAAAAATGGCTTCCCATAGCAAAATAATTGATTTAAAAAATCAGTATTTATATGTTGAAACTGATCATCCTGCATGGATACAATTATTTCAGTTAAGAAAAAAGAAAATTTTAATACAATTAAAGAAATATTTTCCATCTTTAGAAATAAAAGAGATTTTTTTTACACTAAAGAAAGAAAATAATCAAAAATGAGTGTGAATTTAGTATATATTTATTTAAAAAAAGATAAATTTACGTAATAATACTTGACCAAATATAAAAAAAAATGGTATTCTATCTAACCTGTTTAGAAAATTCCGAGAGATTATAATAAATCTCTTGACATAAAGGAGACGTGTTCCATGAAAAGGACATATCAACCAAGTAGAGTAAAAAGAAATAGAAAATTTGGGTTTCGCGCACGTATGAAGACTCGCGGTGGAAGAATGATTTTAAAACGCCGAAGAGCTAAAGGACGCTACAAACTAACTGCCTCTGATGAAAAGAAACCATACTAGTAAGTATGTTTTATAGGGATGGAAAGAACCTTTTCTAAAACGCGTGGTTTTATTTATTTGGAAAGAATAAAAAAAACCACGGAAATTCAGAACTTGTTTAAAAAGGGGAATAAGGTAAGTACCCACGGTGCAAAATTATTTTTTTTACCTAATAATCTTTCTTATAATAGAATTGCGTTTGCATTACCCCAAGGATTTGGAAATGCAATCCAGCGTAATTATAGTAAAAGAATAAGTAAAGAGGCTTACCGCCATTTAAAACAAAACCTAAAAAGTGGATATGATATGGTTTTGTTGGTTTATAAGGGAGAATCATCATTCTCAATTAGGTATAACCAACTTATCAGTTTAGCAAAAAAAAGTGATTTATATGAATAAATTAGTAGCTGCTTTTTTTTCACTACTTATTAGAGGATATCAAATTTGTATTTCTCCTTTTTTTCCTCCCAGCTGTAGATTTTATCCCACGTGTTCATGTTATGCTTTAAAGGCAATAGAAATGCATGGGCCTTGGAAGGGATTTTTTTTAGCAACTAAAAGAATTTTAAGGTGTAATCAATATTTTAAAGGTGGTTATGACCCTGTTCCTGAAAAAAACCATAAAATATTAGGAGAAAAAAATGGATAAAAACACCATTTGGGCTGTAGTCCTATCAACCGTTGTAATTTTTGGATGGTTCTTTTTTTCGGCAAACGACACACCGGCTGTGGAAGCACCGTTAATTACAGATCAATCGTCAGTTTCTACAGAGGAAATTACTTCTGTTTCATCTGTTTCAACAAATGAAGAAAATAGTGTTTTGCAAGAACAAGTAAACATTGAAGAAACTCTTATCGAAGAAAATATTGTGATATCTACTGATGTAGTAGATATTACTCTAACAAATCGTGGTGGAGATATAATCGGTTACGAACTAAAAGAACATCTTGTTGGTGAAGATGGAGTTCAGATGGCTGAAAATATAACAAATGTAAACAGAGCTTTTTCTGTCTCTCTTGGTGATTATACTAATCCTATAGTAAATGATATATTCAATGTAGAAAGAATAGATGATTACACAATAGGTTTTTCAAAAACATACATAAGTGATAGTAATAACGGAGAACAAGAATATTTTACTTTAAAGAAGCTTTATACATTTGATCCAGAAGAATACTTATTTAAGCTTGATATTCGTTTTGAAGGAGAAGGGTATAGTAAAAACCTTACATCAAGCGATGTAGCATATACTCTTCGATCATCTCCACAAATTGGACCTTATTATGACCCATCTGCAGATAGATACGAAAACAGAACTTTTTATTCATATGATGGAAAAGCCCGAGATAAGAGACTTGGAGAAAACAAAACAGAAATTTATGAAGATGGGTTTGAATGGGTTGGAGTTAGTGGAAAATATTTTTCACAACAAATTGTTGTTCTAGACAATTCTGTTATTAAAGATGCAGTATATTCAACTGTGGGAGAAGTAGATGACTTCACTAACGCGCAGTTTTTTGTTGAAAGAAATACTACAAACCAAACTTCAATTCAAGATACTTACTATGTGTATATGGGTCCAAAAGTTGATGACTCTTTAGTAACATATAATAATGCTGATGAAAATAATTGGGGCTTATCAAACCTACGTTTAGATGAGATACTTAGTGCAGGTTGGTTAGCTTGGCTTGAAACAATATTAAAGTTTTTAATGGAAATTTTTTATAGATTGATTCCTAACTGGGGTGTTGCAATCATCTTGATGACAGTTCTATTAAAAATAGTTATGTATCCTTTAACAAAGAAAAGTTCAATGGGTATATTAAAAATGCAAGAACTTCAGCCTCAAATAAAAGCACTTCAAGAAAAATATACAGGTAGTCCAGAAAAATTAAATATAGAAATGGCAAAATTTTACAAGGAAGTTGGGTATAATCCAATGTCTGGCTGTTTACCTTTAGTAATACAGTTTCCTTTGATTTTTGCTATGTTTAATCTATTTAATAATTACTTTGAATTCCGTGGTGCAATGTTTATTGAAGGCTGGATCCCAGACCTTTCATTAAGTGACACAGTAGGATTCTTCCCAGAAGGTTTATGGTTTATCGGAGGCGCTCCAATTAGCCTATTACCATTTATATATGTAGCATCACAGCTATTATTTACAAAGCTTACACAATCAAGTGCAACAGCTACAAACCCTTCAATGAAATACATGATGTATATTATGCCATTGGCCTTCTTCTTTGTGTTTTATAGAGCTCCATCAGGGCTTCTTATTTATTGGACAGTAAGTAACTTCTTGCAACTTGTACAACAAATGTACATAAACAAAATTATGCACGCAAAACGAAAAGAGATGGGTGTTGCCGAACCTAAAAAAGAAGTGGCATTACCACCGGCTGCAAAAAAACGCAAGAAATAATTAGCAAACGAGGTACAAAATGATATATGAGTATGAAGCAAAGACAGAGAAAGAAGCGATTGATATGGCGGCTGAAGACCTTGGTTTAGACCAAGATCAGTTTGATGTAGAAATTGTTGAAGCTCAAAAAAACAGTATCTTTAAAAAAGGATACGTTAAAATCAAAGTGCATGTAGAGCAGCACGCACAAGAATCTCGAAAGGAAGTGGCTCCCCAACGTAGCTCAATCTTTGCAGATCCTTCACCTAAAGATGATTTTGAAAAAAGCGTTATCGATTTTATTGAAAATGTTATTTCAAAAATGGGTTATGACTCAAAAGCTGAAGTTTTATTTCGCGAAGAAAAGAAGTTTGGAATTAAATTTTCATCATCTAATTCAGCGATGCTGATAGGACGAAAGGGAAAAAACCTAGATGCTTTACAACTATTGGCTAATGTTTATGCAGGTAGATTAGGGAGAGAAGACGTTAGAATCGTATTAGATAGTGAAAACTATAGAATACGTAGAGAAGAATCTCTAGTGCGTTTAGCCTATGTTACTGCTGACAAAGTAAGAACAAAGCGAAATTCAATTTTACTTGAGCCAATGAACCCTTTTGAAAGAAGGTTAATACATACAACATTAAATGATATTGGTGATATAGAGACAAAGAGTGAAGGTGAAGGTCTGTATAAACAAGTTAAAGTTATTTATAAGGGTGTTAGATGAGAAGAAAAATCTCAATAATGAAAAGGTTTAGCATTGTTTTATGTGCACTTATTGTGTCTAGTCATTTATTTGCACAAGATAGTGTTAACCTTGATGCTTTATTTGATCCGGATATAGTACGCGACTTAAAAGCAAATGGGAAAATTCAACGTAATTTTTATGGGGAAGATGATATCAGTTTAATTTTAGCTCCTAAAACAGAACTTGGAGCTCAGGCGGTTGACTACTGGGACAGAGATAAAGATCCCGTCTTTATTGTAGAGTCATTATACTTGCTAGAAAAAAATAACTCAAACGAAACAGACTCAATAGAGGAAATAGCAAAAATTTTACAAAACTTGTCAAAAATGACAGGAATTGAATATTTTTCAACTTCTAGACAAATATGGGAAGTTTTATACACAGATGTATATACTGTAAATAATCCAAAAGATAAAGTAAAAATTGCGGATCCAATATATGAAAATGTGCAAGGATTAGTAAACTATGTGTATCAGAAAGACCGCTCTCTAAGTGGTACTGTATATGAGTTTTCATATTTTCAAAATAAAAGTGAAGTTTCGTTTAGAGCTATTAATACAGAAAATATAATGTATAAAAGTTTTATATTTCCAATTGTAAATCCAGAAAATTTAGTCTTGACACTGATTGCTACTGATGTAGGAGACAGTATTGTTTTTTATGTATTGGTACAAGCTGAGGTGCCAAAAATACCATTTGTTTCAGAGCGCCTAGCACGCTCATTTACTTCAAGGGCTGATGCAATATACAATTGGTGTGTTAATATGTATGAAGAATAAACAATATGGAGGCAAAATGTTAAAAAATAGAGTTTTATTTATACTTTTCACAATTTTAATGATATTAGGAGGTTGTACAGTGAATGCAAAAGAAAACGCAGTATTAGAAGGCAAAGAAGGTGTTTTTGCTGTAATGGAAACAAGTAAAGGAGAAATTGTTTTAGAACTGCACTACAAACAAACACCTCTTACAGTTACTAACTTCGTAGGTTTAGCAGAAGGAACCTTGGATGCAACCAAGGGAAAACCTTTTTATGACGGGTTAACGTTTCATAGAGTTATTAATGATTTTATGATTCAAGGTGGCGACCCTGATGGAACAGGAAGTGGTGGACCAGGATATCGCTTTGACGATGAAATTGTTCCTACTTTAAAGCATGATAGAGAAGGCATATTATCAATGGCTAATGCTGGTGCGGGAACAAACGGTAGTCAATTTTTTATAACACATACTGAAACACCATGGTTAGATGGAAAACATACCGTTTTTGGTGTTGTTTTGGATGGACAAGATGTTGTTGATAATATTGAGCAAGGTGATGAAATTGAAAAAGTCACAATAGTTCGAAATGGAGCAGAGGCGCAAGCTTTTACTGCAACCCAAGCAGATTTTGATTCTTTTAGCTTAGTTGCAGCAGAAAATGCACAAAAAGCAAAAGAGCAAGCATTTGCTTCTGTAATAGAAGATATTGAAAAGCAGTTTCCAACGGCGCAAAAAGATGGCAATGGTATTTATTATGTTATTAATCAAGAAGGAAATGGCGAAAAAATCGGTAAAGGTAAACATGTAAAAACTCATTACCGAGGGTATTTTTTGAATGGCCAAACATTTGACTCTTCACAAGGAAGAGAACCACTTGCTTTTGATACTGGTGCAGGGAGAATGATTGCAGGTTTTGATATCATGGCTCAAGATATGAAAGTAGGAGAAAAAAGAACAGTTGTACTTCCACCTGATTATGCATATGGTGCAAATGGAATACCTGGTGCAATTCCACCAAACTCATATCTTTGTTTTGATATTGAATTGGTAAGTGCACAGTAATTGTTTCTACTAAAATATACAACTCTCTGCTTTGCGCAGAGAGTTTTTTTATATATAGCAGATAGTATATGAGTCTATTGTAAAAAAATTATTTTTTTTATATGCAGTAATTGCAGCTATATTTTCCTTGCGTACAAATAAAACTGCCGTTTTATTAATATGAGAAATAAGATGATGTATTAAAATTTGTGCAAACCCTTTATTTCTAAAGCTTACATCTGTATAGACTCCGCCGATTTGAGCATAGTTTTTCGAAAGCCCATTTGTTCCTGCCATTGCTACTAAGTTTTTAGTATTCTTATCTTGAATTGCATAAACTGTATATTCAGAAATTCTATTTCTAACAATTTGTAAACATGCATTATCAGATAAAGCTTTACCTGGAGGTAAAACCTCTTCAATTTGATAGTTTTTTTGTAGAGAGAAAAGCCGCTTTTCATCGCTTGGTTGACATTTAATTATTTCAAAGTTCTCTGGCAATAGTTTTTCTAACTGTAATGGTATATTTGATATCATTAAATGATAATCGAATATGTGGGCGGGTTTATTTTGTAGCGAATATAAAAATTGATTTGTACCTCGGGTATTCCCCGCTATAGAAAAGAGATTGATATTTTTTAATAGTGGCATAAATAATTGGCCAGGGCAGTTTATTATGTGATGTAAAACAACACCCATATTCGTAATTAAAACAACACCTTGAATATTTTCAACTAAGATTGGCTCTCTTTTTTGAACTATACACCATATTTTTTGGCTTTTTTGATTAAATTCCTGACGTTGTTTTAACAGCCGACTCATAAGAGAAACACATTTAGGCTCGTATGGTAGTAAAAACTGTATTACTACATCTAAAGTCTGAGCCGTTACTGTAACAAGCTCATAATTCTTATTCATTACTGTTCATCGGAAGTACACCCTGCGGTGTGTAGTCACCAGCTAAAGCTGAAAATGCTGCGCGAAAAGAGTATGATGAATAACTATAGGCAAGTAAAATCGTATCAGCCCAGTCAAAATCAAAAACATGAACAGGTTCTAGCACTGAAATAATGATAACCTTTTTACCACTATTTTCTAAATATTGCGCAACGTTGCGACTTGCAGTATTTGATACACACATTATGATAGTATCATAATTTTGAGAAGCTTGTAATAAACGTATTCCTTCAGCATTGACACTTCCTAAAGGTAATGTATATTGAAAAGTGTGAAATCCAGCGTTATTATAGCGATAGGACCCTTCTGTAAAAACTTCTTGAAATTGAGAAACAAGAAGCACCCTTTCTTGGCTCGCTTTGTCTGAGGTATAAGGAAAATCACCTTTTTTATATAATGTTATGGAACGTGCTGCTTGAGACATAAAAAAAGCTTCAGCTTCAGGTGCTGGTACCAAATCAGGAATTGCAGCTATATCAGGAAAAAGAGGTACATGGTTTTCTCCCTTAAAGTAATCAAGTTTTGATAAAATTACTCTATAAGCTGCTAAACGTACCGACGCATTAAACTCTTCATCATTTTGCATTAGGGCTATGGAAGTTGTCCACACAGGTTCACCCAACTGTGGTGTCGTGGAGGATATGATAATATCATTACCTGCTTGTATTGCCATATGCACAGCAACAGATAAACTTCCTGTGTAAGTTGTAGCGCCATTCATCATCATATCATCAGTAATAATTAAACCGTCAAAGCCAAGTGTGTCTCGCAAAAGACTAGTAAGGAAGAAATAAGATAATGAAGCTGGTTCACCTGTTTCTAAAATATTAGGGAAACTAAGATGTCCAGACATTATAGCAGGAATATCTTCTTCAATGAGATATTGAAAAGGAACTAATTCTCTTTCAAGTAAGAGATCATAATCTGCGTCAATTATCGGTAAAATACCATGTGAATCTACGCCTGTATCTCCGTGACCAGGGAAATGCTTTGCCGTTGGAATTACTCCAGCTTCTAAGCTTCCTTTTGTAAAGGCTAAGCCTAAAACACCTGAATCATGAGCTTCTTCTCCAAAAGATCGACTAGCTATAACTGTTGAGTCTTTGTTTGAATATAAATCTACTGTTGGGGCAAAGTTCATGTTAATTCCTAAAGCCCTCAGTTCTTGCCCAATATAGTAACCCGTATACCAAGAATCGGCCGGATACCCCGACGCACCTAGTGAAAGATTTCCAGGTGTATCACTTGTTGCCCCTTTAACATGTCTTATAAGGCCTCCCTCTTGATCTGTAGCTACATATAATGGAATTTGGAAAGTATTTTCTTGTGCTTCGCTTTGCAAAAAAGTAACTGCTTGGGCAACCTCAATTTCATTTTCTGTGTCCCACCCGAAAACTTTTACACTCCCAAGTTCTCGTTCGCTTACCCACTGGTTTAATAAAGCAGATGGCTCTGAGCCAGCCCAGCCAAACATTAAAATTTGTGATAAAGCTTGCTCGTCAGTCATTCTTGTAACAATTTCTTGAGCTAACTCAGCATGAGGATAATCACTCCAAAAAGAGAGATTTTCATTTGATTTAATGTTAGAAGATTGTGAACATAAAACAAACTGAGACAAGATAAATAGGGAAAATACAAAAATGTATTTCATACAAAAAAAAGATTCTGTTTTGTAGTTATGCATTTGATAGTCCTTTTTTTTGGCATCCAATTATAAAAAATAATGCTGCCATCCAAACAAAAATAAATGTAATAATATGATGAATCTTAAAAGATTCATCATAAATAAAGATTCCAATTAAGAAAGAGATGGTTGGGCTTGTGAACATAATAAGTCCAATCACGGTAAATGGTGTTTTTTTTACGCCCGCAGAAAAAAATAACAAAGGAAGGGATGTTAAAATTCCTGTTAGAGGTAATAATATGAACTCCCATCCGTGTAGAATACTTAAAGCACCAGTACCATTAGTTTCACTATAAAAAATAAAAATAATTGCAGCAGGTAGCAAAAAAAGGGTTTCTATGACAATTGTTGTATCACTGTTAGATAAAACGCATTTTTTCACAAGGCTATACATACCGAATGATAAACAAAGTAATATAGCTAATAAAGGAACTTGGCCATATGAAATTATAGAGTAAAGAACCCCAATAACAGCAAAGATACTAGCAATTTTTTGAAAAAAATGAAGCTTTTCTTTAAAAAATACTACTCCTAATAATATGGAAAAAATAGGGGATAAATAATAAGCAATACTTGTTTCTAAAATCTTTCCATCATTTACTGCAAAAATATATAAACCCCAATTAAGACTTATAAAAATTCCACTTAAAGCAAGAAGAAGGGCTTCCTTTTTATTCTTAAATACTGTTTTAATTAAAAAAAACTGTTTCTTAGAAATTAAAATTAATGTACAAAAAACAAAAGACCAAAAAATTCGAGATGCTAAAATATATACAGGAGACACGACATCTAGTTGTTTCCAAAAAAGAGGCATCAACCCCCAGAGAATGTAGCAAATAAAAATATATGATGTTTCCTTTTGCATTACAGTATTATATAGAAAAATAAAATACTTTTAAAGAGGGGAATAGCTGTTTTATTTTTTATCTTTTTTTATAAAAGATGGCTTGACAAGAATGACGAAGCATACTACCATAAAGGTAGGGACTTTTATGAGTAAAAAAATTATTGGCATCAAACAAGCAGATGGGTCTTTTTTCCCGATTTTAGAAGATGGGCTTCCAGCAAGCAAAACTCTTGACTTAACAACTGTTCGTGATGGGCAAACAGCCGTTAAAATTAATTTATTTAAACAGTATGAAGGTAAAGAGGAACTTGAATATGTAGATACACTACTTATAGAGAATTTAGTTCCCCATTTGAAGGAAGAACCTTCTTTTCATCTTTCAATAAATTTAGACGAAGATAATGTTTTAACTGCAGAAGTCGTAGACCCAGAAACGGGAGCTACATCAGATACTTCTGTTTCATTAGTTACATTATCAGAAGCACAGCTAGATGATAATATGGACTTTAGTTTTGCAGGAACAAATGAAGCCTTTGATGAAAAAGCCGCAACTCCGATGGATGAAAATGCACTGGATGATTTTAGTGCTCTAGCAGATTTTGATGATATGGACGAAAGTATAGGTGAGACGCTTTCAAGTGATGATTTTGCATTTCCAGAAACAGAAGAATTAAGCGATGACTTTTCAATAGGCACAGAAGACTT
>CAYJGO010000059.1:0-10796 GCA_964369855.1 uncultured Treponemataceae bacterium
CTACTACCAAAATAACAATATCTGTTACCTTTGCTCCACGCGCCCTCATCATTGTGAATGCTTCATGTCCTGGTGTATCTAAGAATGTAATTTTCTGGTCTTTTTGAGTTTCAACCATATAAGCACCAATGTGTTGAGTAATACCACCAAATTCGCTTGCAACAACATTCGCATTTCTAATCGCATCAAGAGTTTTAGTTTTACCATGGTCAACATGTCCCATAATAGTAACAACTGGTGGTCTTGGTAGCATGTGCTCTTCTAAATCTTCTTCGGTTGCAATAACTGTTTCATCATATAAGCTTACTACTTTTACATCACAATTATATTCAGAAGCTAGTAAAGTAGCTGTATCTGAATCTATTGATTGGGTAATTGAAACCATCATACCCATAGACATTAGTTTACCAATAATTTCTGAAGCTTTTAAATTCATCTTTTTTGCAAGATCAGAAACTGATACTGTTTCCATAATTTCAATTTTTTCTGGAACAGAACTTATTTTTGTTATTTGCTTCTTTTTATGGGCAAATAATTTATCTTCTAAATTCTCTTCTCTATCTTTTCGAAGATAAACTGCTTTTTTCTTTGTAAAAGTCTTTTTAACAGGTGTTTTCTTTGCATCTGTTAAAGGAGAAGGTGCTCCGCCTCCAGAACGTGGTCCTGAAAAGCCACCTCTGTTTTGTTGGAATGAGTTATCACGTCCTTGACCTGGCCCTCTATTATTACGAAAACCACCTTGTCCTTGTGGTCTATTTCCTTGATACCCACCTTGTCCTTGTGGTCTATTCCCTTGATATCCACCTTGTCCTTGTGGTCTGTTTCCTTGGTAGCCACCCTGTCCTTGTGGCCTATTTCCTTGATATCCACCTTGTCCTTGTGGTCTGTTTCCTTGATATCCACCTTGTCCTTGTGGCCTATTTCCTTGGTATCCACCTTGTCCTTGTGGTCTATTCCCTTGGTATCGCCCTTGCTGATTATTTGGTCTGTCAGTACGCTTTTGAAAACCTTCGCGTGCTTGAGCTCCAGTAAAGCCTGAGGATGATGATTGAGTATTTGGCCTTGTACGTTGTTGCCCTTTAGTTGCGAGATTTCCCTGTTTTACATTCGGTCTAGGAGGACTTAATTCTTCAAAGGAAGTAATTTTTTTCTTCTCTGAAACATCCTTTGGAATTTGAGCACTATTTGTTTCTATTTTTTGACTACTTTCTGCTTCAATTGACTTTTTAGCAACCGTAGTTTTTACAGAAACATTTGGTTTTGAACTAGCTGTGCTTTTAGCTACAACTGTACTTTCAGGAGTTGTTTTTTTCTTAATTACAACAACTTTTTTCTTTTCTCCGCTTGCAAGGTCAGCCTTAACATCACTTTGCTCAGCTTGTGGCTCGTGCTTTTGTTTGTTTACTCTGAACTTTGCTGCTTTTTTTTCTGATTCATCTGCCATCAATTACCCTACTCTTCATCCTCATACTCAAAACTAAGACCAATACCACAATTAGGACAGTTTGTCATATCAGTTGTTATTTCTGCCCCACATTCAGGACACTCAAATACTTCAGCTTCACTACTTTCTTCATCTATTTCTACATCATTGTCATCGTCACCGTTGACATCTTCATCTTGGTTTGTTTCATCATATGATTCTTCATCAACGAACTCAATCGTTTGTTCAATGAGAGCTGATAAAACTGTAATATCTTCAGCTTGTAGTGTTTCAATTTTTTCTAAACTTCCATCTTCTTGTGCTGAAATGAAGTCTTGTATTTCAATAATATTATGATCTTTAAGTATAGCAACAATGTCTGTATTTACATTTTGTAACTCTGCTATAGTTGTAATTTGATAAACTTCTTCGTCTGCAAATAAATCCTGAGCTGCACGCCTTGATTCTGCAAGTAATGTATCAACATCTTCATACTGCTCTTCAGTTTTAACATCAATATTCCAATCTGCTAGACGATTTGCCAAACGTACATTTAATCCTTGCTTACCAATGGCTAATGAAAATTGATTTTCTGGTACAACTGCGAGTGCTGTTCGCTTTTCTTCATCAAGAAGCACTACTCCAGTTACTTCAGCTGGTGACAATGCATTTTTAATAAAAACACGAGGGTCTGGATCATAACGTAGAATGTCAATTTTTTCGCCTTCAAGCTCGCGAATAACAGCTTGAATACGTACACCCTTTAATCCGACACATGCTCCAACTGGATCAACATCATCTCTATGTGAAGAAACAGCAACCTTTGTTCTGTAACCTGCTTCGCGTACAATGTTATTTATTTCTATTGTATTGTCGTAAATTTCAGGAACTTCAAGTTCAATAATTGAACGAACAAACTCAGGGTCAGTTCTTGAAAGTACAACTTGTAAACCACTTCCTGTTTTTTTAACATCAACAATCAATGCTTTTATTCTATCATTTTTATGGTATGACTCACGTGGTGATTGAAATTTACCAGGAAGAATACCTTCAACTTTTCCTAAATCTAAATATATATTTCCATTTTTTTCTCGTTGGTAATACCCAATAATAATTTCACCAACTTTTTCTTTATATTCAGCTAAAAGTGTATCTTTTTGTATTTCAGTTAACGACTGATGAGCAATTTGCTTCCCAGTTTGTACTGCAGATCGTTCAAAATCTCTAGGATCAATTACAATATCAATTTCATCCCCTACCTCACAGTCAGGGCTCATTTCGAGAGCTTCTTCAAGTTCAATTTCAGTTACAGGATCATATACTCCATCAACAATCATTTTACGAGAATACACCGTAACATCACTTAAATCATCTTCAAACTCCACTAAACAGTTTTCCGATGTTCCAAATTTTCGCTTATACGCGGCTTTAATAGTATTTTCAATTGTTTTAACTACAGCTTCTTCTGTTAATCCGTTTTCTTGAATGAGCTGTTGAATTGCTTCGGCCATTTTTGATGCCATTTTATCCCTCCGTTAATAAGAGTTTTGCCTTTGCAATAGTACTATACGCAAAAGATTTTTCTTCACCTGTAGTTTCTAGTTGCAAGACTACTTTAGTATCATCACTTAACGCGATTGTTCCTGATATCCAATCTGAAATTTCTGTATCCCACACTCTAACTTTCCGGCCTTGGAAAAGTGAAAACTCAGCTGCATTTTTTAGAGTTCTCTCCATGCCCGGAGACGTTACTTCCATGTATACATCTTCTGAATGTAAGACCTCTTCAAAGTACGGTAATAAAAGGCGATGTACCTTTGCACAATCGTTTATCCCAATTACAGAACCATCTTTTTGGCTTATTACAATCGATACCTTGTATTGTGTTTTAGAAGGAACAACATGTAACTCAACTATAAAATAACAAATTTCGTCAGTCATTTTTTGGCATTCTGAGTAAAACTTCTGATTTTCTAGCGGCAAGTAGTCCATGTTTCTCCTATAAAAACACCGCGAAAGCGTAGTGCCATAAAAGCAATATGATAATTACTTCATTAGCATGTGGGTAAAAAAAAGAAGTCGTTTGAACGACTTCCATCTTGAGGATACCACTATGTTCTATATGATTATAGTACCATAAAAAGGATTTAATGTCAACTGTAATACAAGTTGCAAGTATTACTCGCTACCATAATGATTCTTAAAAGTGTTCCTTAAAAAAAGCAATAATTGATGCTGCTGCTTGAATCTCATCATCGCCTTCTGTGGTAATATATACCGTATCACCTTTTTTTATTCCAAGTTTTATAATTGATAGCATCTTTTTAGCACAAGCAGACTTACCTTTACAGGATATTTGGATATCACAGTTAAATTCAGAGGCCGTTTTTACTAAAAACCCTGCAGGCCTGGCATGAACCCCCTCTGGGGATTTTATTACGTAACTTTGTTCAGTCATATTAATCCTTAGCTTAAATCAAATATTTTTTCACCGGTAAGAATATTTGTTCCCCCATCTATTGTATCTTTACATAAAGATAATAATTTATAACTTTCCATATTTGTAACAGTAATGGGTGTCACAATATTATACCCGTTTGCCTGTATTTCGCAAAGATCAAACTCTAAGAGCACATCCCCTTTTTTATACGAATCACCTTCATTAATTTTTTCTGTGTAATATTTTCCTTTTAACTCTACAGTCTCAAGTCCAACATGAATTAGCAGCTCAACTCCATCATTACTCAAAAGGCCTAATGCATGTTTTGTATCGGGAAGCACTTCCAGTGTTCCATCAAACGGTGCACACACAACTCCTTTACTTGGAATTATTGCAACCCCTTCTCCCATCATCATTTGAGAAAAAGCTTCGTCTGGCACCTGCTCTAAACTAACCAATGTTCCCTCTAAAGGACTATATACAGTACTACTCATTATTTACCTCTTATTCTTTATATATTAATTGTAAGAAAAAAAACGTATATGTCTACAATACCGCAATAACAAATGATATTCACTTGCAATTTTGGCAATGACATTTACTTTTTCATCCTTCTCTAAGTTTTCACGAATTATTTGTATTTCACCACTATACCGTAAATATCTTTCATTATCTATAGTAATACTTCCAATACACCTTTCAATTGTATTGAAAGGTGTTATTTTTTCACCCTTTGTAGCATACTCTCTTGATTCTTGCAGACGAATAAGTCTGTGGGGACTATCAGGGCGAACTGTAAAACGCTTATTATGTAAATCGATATTAGAGCACAGCATTGTTACAGGCAATGTTATTATTCCTGTTTGTTGGAAATATTGAATAAATTCATACTCTCTGTTACTAAGAAGACCATCTCCAACAAATATCTTTGAAACTGTATGCGCATAATGCATATCGACAAACGCAGCAAATGGGGAGATAGCACGGTGTTTTTCAAGTGTAGGCAAACCTTCATTCAGTGGACCACGCAGGGCATCGTCCCCTGGAATAAATGAAAAAACTTCTATTCCTTTTGCGAGCAGTTTTTCATTCATTGAGTCAAAAAAATCTGAATCAAGTGCAGTTTCCTTTCTTGGATAATAATTATGCATTGCATATACTGTGCATGATTGTTTTTGCAACTCTTCAATTGTTTTGTCATCTAGTGTCGAAGCATTAATGCACACGGGAATATTCTTTGCAATATGGATTATTTCTTCAATTGTAAAACCAAAATCTAAACGTAATATTGCAATATCAAGCTTTTGTGCTAACAAAACAAAATCTGTTTCATTAAAGTAATCTAATGTACGTTTAGAAACATCAGCAATAATAGTATAACCGATGTCTCTAATATACTTACACATATTTACACATCGATCTTTATATTCACTGTTATACTCTTCTTCAATATGCAAGGAAGTAAAGATTGTATCCCCTTTTGTGTATAAAGAGGATAACCTTTCTTTACTGTCTTCAAACTGTGAAACAAAAACCGAAAGTGCTAATTTATTACACATTTTCTAGATCTTTTTTTCCTATAACAAAACTGGTAATTATAAAACCAGCTATGTATGATATTACTAAACCAATAAAGAAATTTAGCATGTGCTGTGGTTGCATAATTGGAATAGCTACAAGACCTGATGGACCCCATGCACTAGCCATTACACCGGTAATCATAATATATGCACCACCAAAACCTGCACCTAAACCTGCAGTGATAAAAGGCTTAAATAAAGGAAGTGTAACACCATAAATTAATGGCTCACCTACACCTAAGAAACCAGCAGGAAGTGCACCTGCTATAACCTTTTGCATTCTAGTATTTCCAACCTTTTTTGCAACTAAATAAATTGCAATTGCAGCTCCTACTTGTCCGGCACCAGCCATCGCTAATACTGGGAATAAGGATACACCGCCCATACTTTCGAGCTGAATGGCATAGATAGGAATTAAGCCATGATGTAACCCCATTAATACCATAGGAAGGAATAATGCAGAAAGAATATATCCACTAATTATGCTTACAAATGTATTATCAGACATAATAATCACACGTAAACCAGCTACCAATGCATCTGATACAAAACCAGCTGCTGGCATAATTAAGAATACAAATAGTACTGTTGTAATTAACATTGAAAGAAATGGAGTAACAACAAGGTCTAATACATCTGGAATTTTTTTACGTAGAGCTCTTTCAATTTTTGAAAGAATCCATACACCTACTATAACACCAATTATACCACCCTTTCCAGTTGTCAAAATTGAATTAAGTGGTACTTCTTCATTGAATAAACCAAAGATTTTAGAAATAGCAACAATATTTGCACCTATAGATATACCACCAATCATACCACCAAGAGCTTCTGTTGCCCCAAAAATTTTAGCAGCGTTAATACCAGTGTAAATTGCAAAGTAACCCATAAAACCTGCACCGATAAGTGAAAAGAGAAGTTGGATTGTTGTCCAAGCTCCACCTGCACTAAGAGTTCCTTGTCCAATAAGGGTACCCAGTAAACTTGCTAGTCCATTAAATAAACCTGCTGCAATAATTGCTGGTATTAAAGGAATAAAAATATCTGCAATCATTTTTACAAAAGTTTTTATTGGATGTGTCTTTTGTCCTGATTTTACTTTATCTTTATTTTCTTGCCAATTTTCAGTAACGCCTGAATTTAATTTTGCTGATGTACCAATCTCTTGCACAACTGCATCGGTTATTTTTTTTGCCTTTCCTGGTCCAAGCACAACTTGGAAATCACTACCTTCTCCAACAAGACCTAATACACCATCTAAATTTTTTAATTCATCGGTTTTTACTAAGTTTCCATCTGAAACTACAATTCGACAACGTGTCATACAGTTCACTGCTTTGACAAAATTGTCTTTACCACCACACAACGAAACTATTTTTTTCGCTAGTTCTTCATTAGTCATATCATCCTCCAATACTAATTTTTCACTTTTTTATCCGTGATATATGTCCTTGCGCATCCTGTAAATATCGCTTGGCATCCTCTATTGTGCAGTCAAACAGTAAACTTGCAACTGATAATTTTACACTACCACCTGCATCGTCTAAAGTTTTTCTTGCAATTTCTCGTGTACACCCCACTGCAGCCATAACATTGTTTTCTGCTCGAACATGTAATTTTTCATTTGTTTGCATTAAGTCTACCATCATATTTTTGTAAACTTTACCTATGCCAACCATACTCGCAGTAGAAATCATGTTTAACACCATTTTTTGTGCAGTACCTGCTTTTAGTCGTGTGGAACCTGTTAGAACTTCAGGACCTACAAGTAACTCAATTGCAACATCTGCTTCGTTTGAAATCTCTGAATCTTTATTACAAGAAATTGCTACTGTTTTACAGCCAAACTCGCGCGCAAATCGTAAGCCATGGATTACATATGGAGTTCTCCCACTTGCTGCCAAACCAACAACCAAGTCGTTTGGATGTATATTCTTTTCTAGCAAATCTTCTTTACACAAAGTTGGGCTATCCTCTGCACCTTCAACTGCTTTTACAAAAGCTGGAGGTCCGCCCGCTATAAGCCCGACTACAATATCAGGGCTCACTCCAAAGGTGGGAGGGCACTCTACTGCATCTAATACTCCAAGACGGCCACTGGTACCTGCACCAAGATAAATTATTCTCGCATTGTTTTTTAGTGACTGTGTTGCATACGTTATAGCTTGTGCTATATTTTTTAATTCTGATTTCACGGCTTCAACAACATGTAAGTCTTCAGAGTTCATTATGGTTGCTATTTCTAAAGCATTCATTGAGTCTAAGTTCATTGTGCTGTTATTTCTTTTTTCGGTGGTCAATTTTGAAAGGTCAATCATTTTTTTATCCTGTGTTAAGCATTGTAAGTCGCTTTATATAATAGCATACGTGTCTTTCATTTGTCAAGAAAAAAGAAAATAGTATTCAGTGTAATAAATTTAAAAGTACAAAACTTTAGCTATAAAAAAATCTTATATGTGTTAAGACCTCTTTTAGTTACAAGTGTATCTAAGCTTAAAAACATGCTGTTGCGATTACTGTACTCCATAATCTTCTAATTTTCGATGAAGTGTTTTTCGTCCTATGCCCAATATGTCGGCTGTTTTTGTTTTATTTCCATTGTTTCTAGAAAGATTTTCTACAATAATAATTTTCTCTGCCTCTTCCATTGGAATACCAATAGGTACATACACACTTTCTTTTTTGTTTGAGCTTACAATAGTTGGGGGTAAATCATCTTGTGTAATTATATTACCTGAACACATAACAACAGCACTCTCAATACAATTTCTAAGTTGTCGAATATTTCCAGGCCAATTAAAATCATATAAGATTTTTCTCGTTTGCGCATCAATTCCATCAATGGCCTTTTCATTTTCTTGCGAAAACTCATTTAGAAAACTCGTAGCTAAAAGCGGGATATCATCCTTTCGATTTCGAAGTGGCGGAACAAAAATATTCACTACATTGAGCCTATAGTATAAATCCTCACGAAAGCGTCCTTCTTTAACTTCAGTTTCTAAGTCACGATTTGTAGCTGCTATAACCCGTACATCACAATTAATGGTGTGCTCTCCACCAACACGTTCAAATTGTTTTTCTTGTAAAACACGTAAGATTTTTATTTGCACATTTTGATCAATCTCTCCTATTTCATCTAAGAAAATTGTTCCTCCATTAGCAAGCTCAAATCTACCTTTTTTTAGCCCTGTAGCTCCGGTAAAAGAGCCTTTTTCATGCCCAAAAAGCTCACTTTCTAGTAGGGTTTCTGACAAAGCTGCGCAATGCACTTTTATAAAAGGCTTATCCTTCCTTGATGAAAGATTATGAAGGGCATCTGCAATTAATTCTTTACCAACACCTGTTTCTCCTGTAATTAAAACAGAACTTTTTGTATTTGAAGTTTTTTGAACAATTTTTAAGACTTTATCCATTTCAGAACTTTTTGAAACAATATTCTTAAAGCTCTTCTGCTTTTCTACTTCATCCAAAAGCTCTTTATGTTCTAATTCCAAACGTCGACCTTTTAAGGCCCTCTTGATTATCAATGTAAGCTGATCTAGGTTAACTGGCTTTGTCAGAAAGTCATGGGCCCCATTTCTCATAGCCTCAACTGCAGAGTCAATACTTCCATGACCTGTTAAAATAATAACACTGGTAGTTGGGCTTTTTTGCATAACTTTTTCTAATACTTGCTCACCACTCATTTCATTCATTCGAAGGTCTGTAATAACAACATCAATATCATGCTTTTTAAAAATTTCCATCCCAGACTTTCCGTTATCGGCTAAAAAAACAGTATAGTCTTCAAGCTCTAAAGCTGCAGCCAAGCCCTCTCGAATATTTTTTTCATCATCAATTACAAGTATTGTAGCACTCATTTCAGTTTCCTATCTTTTCATATTCTAACAAACGTTGTTCTCGCTGTAAAAGCGGAAAAGTTATCGTAAAATCACTGCCCTTCCCTACAGCAGATTTAACACTAATATCCCCTGCCATTTCTTTTACAATTTTATATACCAGTGACAGCCCGAGGCCAGTTCCTTGGGCTCGAGTAGTAAAATAAGGCTCAAAGACCCTATTCATGGTATCTTCATCCATTCCAGTACCTGTATCACTAACTACCAAAGTAAATCGATCATTTTTTATTCCGGTACTAATTTGTAAAATTCCGCCCTTTTTCATAGCATGTATTGAATTTTGAGCTAAATTTACAAGCACTTGATTGAAAAGTTTTGGATCTACTGCAATTAATTGCGGAAAACTCATAGTTTCAATTTCCAGAGCAATATTTTTTTCTTGCAACTCTGGTTCAATAAATTCCTTAAAATTTTCAAGCAGTATAGTCGGATTTGATGGTTCAATCTGTGCTTTAATTGGGCGAACAGCTGCTAAAAAATCGATAATAATATTATTTAATCGGTCAACTTCTTCATTCACAATACGTAAATACTTGTCTGTATATTTTTCATCTGGCAGCTTACCATCTTTTTGTCGAGCTTTTGTTATAGCCTTTTGTATCAACTGTATATGTATACTAATAGCGCCCAACGGATTTTTAATTTCGTGGGCAACACTAGCAGCAAGATTAGTTAAACTAGCCATACTTTCCATTCTTCGAATTAGTATTTCTTGTTTTCGTTTTTCGGTTATATCATCAACCTGTATTATGTAGCCCCATAATTTTTTTGCACGCACTAATGGAAATACATCTACTGATAAAAACCGACTAAAATTATTTGAATCAAAAACTAAGAAATCTTGGCTAATATTTTTCTTTTGATTCATGCAATTTTGATGTAAAAACTCAGATATCTGAATGTTATCAATAATCTCCCAAACAGGGTCTACTTTATTTGCAATCGACATTGGTATATATCGACTAACTGATTTATTTTTTAATTCCAGCTTCCAATCAGCATTACAAACAATTAAGCCCGTATGCAATGAGTTTAAAACGGCATTTAAAGTTTCATTTTCTTCAGTTAAAGAATCTACAAAGTTTTCTAATTGCTCAGGAGTTAGTTTCGAAATTTTACTACTAACTTTTTTAAAAAAGCTTTTCATTATGCGCCCTTTAATATATCAAAAATTAAAGTGTCAAATGCCGATGCTATACTTTGATTATAAATACTAATATTAGAATATGCATTATTTAGAACAGAAAGCACATGTGCACTCTGTTCAGTAACAGATGGAATAGAGGCTCTATTTGCGCCGAGCATTTTCGTGCGTTGAATATCTAATAAGGCATTAAAAAATAATTTTAACATACTGCGTGGTTCAAAATTTTTCATATTTTTTAACAATTCTGCAACGGGCGGTATTTCTTTTTTTTCAAGTGTATTAAGGAAATCCTGGGCTAAATTACAAA
>CAYJGO010000060.1:0-10367 GCA_964369855.1 uncultured Treponemataceae bacterium
ATGGAACAGTAGGAGTTCTTGTAGGAAGTGAATCTGGAATATTTGAAATATTTCCTCCAAAAATAAGCGGCGCTGAGTGGGAATGCAAAAAGATTTTAAATGATCCTGTTAGTGATATGATAGCGATTGATTTTGATGGTGATGGAGAAAAAGAATTAATGACATATTCGAAATTTCACGGTGATCAAATTACAATATATAAACGTATGGGTGAGGAGTTTTCCGTAATGCATTCGTTTGATCAAAAGTTTGATTTTTTACATGCAATAACTACAATGACTTTAGACGGAAAAAATGTTGCAGTTGTTGGACATCGTGGAAATGAAAAAAATCTCTTTTTAATATATTTTGAAGATGGAATGTTCAAAACTGCAATGATAGACGAAAATTGTGGTACGGCAAATGCATTGATATTTGTGCATAACAATAAGAATTATATTTTAGGTGCAAACAGAGAGATTAATGAAATAGCATTATACTCTTTAACTAGCATTCCTCGATAACATAGACAAGACGTGTGTATCAAATGTAAAAGGGCTTTTACAGTTTTCTGTGAAAGCCCTTTGTTTACCCTATTGCAGATTTTTTGAATCTATCGTAAAATAGGATATGGGTCAAGTTCATAATTCTCACTCAAAAGAAAAAATTTCTCAAAAACCAAAAGTCAACGTGATAAAGAACCTGTGTAATACGCTAGGGCGAATCTTTACGGATGAATTTGTTCAGTATACGTTAATATTATTTACTGTTTTTATATTGATTATGGTTGTTATTTTTATTTTTGAACGAGATTCTAATGAAAATATATCAACATTTTTTGATGTTATATGGTATTCACTTGTAACAATCACAACTGTTGGTTACGGTGATATTAGCCCATCAACTATACCTGGTAGAATGGCAGGGATAATCTTACTCTTATTTGGAGTAATAGTGTTTGCTGCAATAAGTGGTAAAGTTGCTTCAGTATTATTTGATCGCCAATTAAAAAAAGATAGGGGGCTTGTAAATTTGAAAAATATTTCAGGACACTTCATTATTTGCGGATGGAAGCATGGCTTTGATAGGATTATTTCTGGAATAATTGCATCGAATCCTGATTTACCCAAAGAAAAAATTGTTATAATTAATACAGCTTCCCCAGAGCAAATGGATATCATTAAATCAAATCCTATATTTGCCGGGGTGCACTATGTTAGTGGTGATTATATTGATGAGCATGTTCTTATGAGAGCAAATATAAAAAATGCTGAACGAATTTTAGTACTTGCAGACCATTCCCAAAACTATTCGCCCTTAGAAATGGATTCAAGAACCGTTTTAGCAACTCTCACGATTGTAAACTTAAACCCCAAGATTTATCGGGTTGTAGAATTAAGTGATCCAAGCTTTGAAAGACACTTGCAATCTGCTCATTGCGATGAAATTATATTAACAAGTGACTATGAAAAAAGCCTGTTAATATCTGCAGCGAGTGGTATAGGTCTTAGTCATGTGCTCAAAAGATTATTAACAGAAGTATCGGGGCAAGGTTTAATTATAGAAGATATTTCAAATGAGTTTTTTGAAAAAACATATATTGAATATAAACGATCTTTAAATACACAAACTAAGGTTTTAATCGGGCTTTTAGAAAACACAGGAAACTTTTTTCATCGGAGAAAAGAGGCTTTAGATGAAGCACAAAAAAATCCTAATATGCAAAAAATAGTAAAAAATCTTCAAAAAGTTAAAAATCTTACAAGCAATGAGCCAGTACTTACACCTCCTAATGATTATATAATCAAAGTTAACTCAAAAGCAATTTTTATTTGTGGAAACCCAGAGCAGTATGTTAAAGAAGGGGAGGCTAATAATGGATAGCAGTTCCGAATTACTTGAACGATTACGGAAGATTGAAATATTTTCTGATTTTACACAAAAAAATAAAAAGAATGAGCAGATTCTAAAAGATGTTTGCTCGATTATGACACTGGAAGAGTTTAACGCAGGTGAAGTAATTATAAATGAAGGAGACTTTGGCGATTCTTTGCATATCCTTGCAGAAGGTAGAGTACAGGTAATGCGTAATACACTGCAAAATGAACGGTTTGCTGTTGTAAATTTAAGTGCAGAACATAATGTTTTTTTTGGTGAAATGGCTTTAATAAATCATTCAGAACGTAGTGCATCTGTTGTTGCATTAACAAAGTGTAAAACATTTATGATCTGTGGTAGTTCTTATCTTGAACTTTGTGAGCGAGAACCTTATTTTGGATATAAATCTTTGTATCGAATTGGAAATCGGCTTGTTGAATCTTTGCAACGCGCAAATAACGATGTCATAACGTTATATCAAGCTTTAGTTGAAGAAGTTGAACAAACAAAATAAATTAAATATATAAAATAAGCATTGGAGTTTTTATGGATTCACGTAGTATTTTTCTCAACATTTCACCGTTAGACCACCGGTATTCTCTTTCCGAAGCTGAAGTATTCGATTCTTTATCTTCATATATCTCGGAGCAGGCTGCAGTTATTTCATGTGCAAAAGCGGAAATAGCATTAATTAAAGCACACTTAAAAACACGAGATATGCTTACGCAAGAAATTGAAAAAGAACTTGATACTGTTTCTTGGACTATCGATCCTTCAAAGGTTTATGAAGAAGAAAAAAAGACACATCATAATATTAGGGCTCTTGTAAATGTATTACAAACAATGTTGCCAGAGAGTATTCAGCCTTTTGTACATTTAGGTGCTACAAGTGTTGATATTCTTGATACAGCATTATCTGTGAGAGTGCGTGATTGTATACAACAAGCAATACTTCCAATACTAAAAGATCTTGAAAAAGAATTGTGTACTATTGCAGTACGTGAAGCTCATACACCTCAAGTTGGACGAACCCATGGGCAACATGCCGTCCCCATAACATTTGGCTTTGCAATTGCAGAGTATGTAAGCCGACTTGGAAAATCAATTTTAGAAATAGAAAGGCTATCAAGCGACTTACGAGGAAAATTGGCAGGTCCTGTTGGTGCGTATAATGCACCATCAATGATTGTTGCAGACCCTGAAGCCTTTGAAGCATTATACTTAGATTACCTTGGGCTAAAACCTTCTGAGCATTCAACCCAACTTGTTGAACCTGAATATCTTTTACGGCTTTTGTTAGAATGTAATGTGGCCTTTGGAATAATTGCTAATTTAGCCGATGATTTACGAAATCTTCAAAGAAGTGAAATAGGCGAGGTGTTCGAATATTTTTCATCTACGCAAGTTGGTTCTTCAACAATGCCTCAAAAGCGAAACCCCTGGAACTCAGAGCACGTTAAGTCACTTTGGAAAGCATTTGCCCCTCGAGTAATGACTTTTTTTATGGATCAAATATCCGAACACCAACGAGATCTTTCTAATTCTGCAAGCCAACGCTTTGTGTCAGATTATTTGGCTGGATTTACTTTGGCAGTAGAAAGAATGCGTAATATTGTAAGTGGTTTACAAAGTGATAAAAAAAACATGATGAAAAACCTTAATGAAGGTGGTGGAAAGGTAAAAGGTGGTGTGCTTGCAGAACCTGCATATATTTTGCTTGCAGAAAGTGGCATTGCAGATGCACACGAGGTAATTAGAAAAATTACGCTCGCTGCAGAAACTAACGGTACCTCATTATATGAAGAACTAACTAAAGATAAAGCAACGTACATTGCTATTACGGCACAACTTGAAAAACTTGGTATTGAAGATGCTTCAACATTTTTTGCGAATCCAGAGCGTTATTGTGGTTTAGCAGCAAAAAAAGCAGTACACTTAGCCAAAAAATACATGGGGTTAATGAATAATGGTAATTATTGATTGTACATTATAACATTATCTACGTTTCACCGATTTTGCAGAGTACCGTTTTATACATTTTTATCATAAAAATAACGCTTAATGACATACCTGCAACTTCTGCTATGGGAAAGGCCCACCAAACATTTTCCAATGTACCTGTTTGAGCAAAAAGCCATGCAACTGGAACAATAAAAACTAATTGTCTTACTACTGATACGCATAGGCTAAGTAAGCCATTTCCAAGTGATTGAAACACTCCACTAAATGTTATGCCAAACCCAGCTAATAAAAACATTAATGACATTATTCTCAAAGCCGGTATTCCTATTTCTACCATTGTTTCAGAGGCATTAAAAAGTGAAAGTAATTCACTTGGAAAAATTAAGAAGATAGATGTAGCTACAACCGTGAATAAAAAAGCGAAAAGGGTACTTACCTTTATAGTTTGTAATACTCGTGATTTATGCTTTGCCCCAATATTATACGCAATAATAGGAACAAGTCCATTATTGAGGCCAAAGACCGGCATAATGGCAAAACTATTTAGCTTAAAAAAGATTCCAAATACAGCAATAGCTGTTGAGCTAAATGCCGCCAATATTATATTCATTGCATATACCATTACAGACCCAATAGAGGCCATAACGATTGACGGAACACCCACTATGTAAATTTTCTTTATTATTTGAAGATCAGGTTTTATGTTTTTTAATGAAAACTGTATTTCCTTATTTATTCTTAGGTTAAAATATATTCCAACGCACATCGATCCTATTTGTCCCATAATTGTGGCAATGGCTGCTCCTGCAGTTTCCATTCTTGGAAAGCCAAATAGTCCAAAAATAAGAATAGGGTCAAGGATTATATTGATAGCAACACCTGCCATTTGTATAATCATCCCATAAATTGCTTTTCCTGTTGCTTGTAATAAACGATTAAAAGTAACAACAAAAAAAAGTCCAAATGATCCATACACAACGGTTTGAGTATATGCAAGTCCATGTTCCAATATTACACTATCACTTGTTTGGCTTTGAAAATAGATTGGTATAAAAATGATGCCCAAAATAAAATATAATACATAAGAGCAGGCCGCCAAAAAAATACCATTTCCTGCAATGTTATTTACGGCGGTATAATTTTTTTGTCCAAGCTTTAACGATAAAAGAGCATTTATACCAACACCTGTACCAGTAACCGTTGCAATCATGAGGTTTTGTACTGGAAAGGCTAATGAAACCGCTGTTAAGGCATGCTCTCCTACTTGCGCAACAAATATACTATCAACAATATTGTATAAGGCTTGCGTGATCATTGAAAGCATCAAGGGTAGTGCCATAGACATAATAAGTTTAGGGATTGGTACTGTCCCCATTTTGTTTTCAGTTAAGACATTATTCATTAGTGTATATTAGTGTAATAAAAAATTAATGTCAATGAAAAACAATTTTATTGCGTCCAGTAGATTTTGCTTCATAAAGATTTTTATCTGCGATTTTCAAAAAGTCTTTTTTTGTGAGTCCCTTTATGTATTTTGTAACACCAAAACTGCTCGTAGTAAACTGTTTGTTTTCTTTTGATTTTTTATCGAAAGTAGATCGAATTTTTTCTATGTTTTCTAATATAACATCTGTCTTAGACTCTGTGTATAAAATCATAAACTCTTCACCACCAACTCGTGCAAATACAGAATTTTTTAAGACAATTTGTTGGACTGTTTTTGCAACATACACTAATTGTTCATCACCTACGGCATGTCCAAAGGTATCATTTATTGATTTAAAATGATCTAAGTCAAACATGCATAGATGCAGGGTGTGAAATTTTTCATCAAATATAGTTAGGGCAATTTCAAATTGTTCATCAAAATACAGGCGGTTATAGGCCGATGTTAAGGGATCATGAGTTGATATTTCAGATAGTTTTTTATTTTTATCAGATAATTCTTTGGTTCTTCTTTCTACGATTAATTCAAGGTTTTGATTTAAGTTAATCACTTCTAAATAGGTATTACTATTATCGATGAGTTTTAAGAACATTTGTGCATAGAAAAAAATAAATAATGGATAGTAAAAAATAGGGAACCCAATATATTCGCTCAAATAGAATAGGTCAAGAAAAATTACAATTCCTGCATAGATTGCCTGTATAATGTGAAAAACATCATTTTTTGTTTTGCGCTTTTTAGTAGAGATTTGAGCAAATACTATAATAAATGTATAGATATATAATGCAATGATGAAGTAGCGTCCAAATGTATAATAAAGTGATAAATTTAAAGGCATTATGAGGGCAAAAATACTATAACAAAGAATTATTGGGAGGAGATACCTTTTTGAAATCTGGTTCTTTTTGTCAAATAATACAGTTGATAAAATTGTTCCTGCAATACCACCAATACATAATATAAAAATTTGAGCGGAGAAAACAAAGGTATCACTAAAATGTAGAAAGGTAAACAGAGATTCAAGTACTTCTAGTAAGTTTTCTGATGCAAAAAATAAGCGTCCTATTAGAATTGAATCAAAAATTGAAACACAAGTAATAACTAGGTGCTCTGGGCGTAAAATCATAAATGAAAAAGAATGTAATACTAAAAAAATAAAAAAACCAAATAAGAACGCTTCAGAAAGCGTTTTCCAATATGAAATATTGAATGATTCTAGTAAGGGGGTAATCGTTGGAACTCTTTTAAAAAGAGGAGCATTTCCCTGTAAATAATTGACCGAAAGAACTAAATCTTGAGATTCTTTAGTTTTATCATATGATGAAAGAGGGTATATTTCTGTACTATTGTATTCTAATGCTTCTTTGTTATTATTAGAAAACGATTCTTGTTTTACACCATTTAGATACACCGTAATAGGATAATCTAAATTTTCTAAGTATAAAACAGGATTAGCTTTAACTTGAGCATTTGAAATAGTAATTCTATATGTAGCAGTTTTTTCTGCTTGTATTATGTTGGTAAGTGGAATAGCAATATAAAGAGGATTGTGCAAAGTATCTAATTGATTAGGATTAGATATATATGTGTTTGGATAATATTCCCATTCTCCAAATAACGGAAAAGAAATTGTTTCTTCGGCGTCATTAATAAAGTCTATATGACCTTTTGTCGCTATAATATCATCTGTAAGAATAACATTGGGGATAATCAGCACCCCCAAATATATTATAGCAACTATAATAAAGGTGCTAAAAAGAACTGAAAAAATTTGTAATGAAAGTGAGAGTCTTTTTTTTATTATTGCACTCCTATCACACCGTAAAAATGATTCTGCTATAGATATTGTATCACATGGTTACAAATGTAACAAGTAAAAAATTATAAAAATTCCGAAGTTTATAAGCATTGAAATCTAAAAATACTTGATTTTATTGCAAAAATAAAATATCATAACATTTATAGGGTAGTTATGAGAAAGAAAAATATATTATTTGTAACATTCATTATTTGTTTTTCAGTTCTAATTTCGCAAGGAATTAGTGATACTATAAAGCAAACACAATTTATTAATGCTCAAGATCTTCGATCTAGGCCAGATATTATACTTGAGTCCTACCTTAAAGCATACCCAGAAACAATTAAAGAAGTTACCCAAATCAATGATGATTGGGCTGTAATTTTACATGATGGAACTATTTACTATTGGGCAAATGGACGGCTTTTAAATGAAGAAAAAAAAGATAAGTGGGAAGAATATCGACCGTACCAAATCTGGGCATATAGGGCAGACCCCCGAGACCCTAGTACTTACTCTGAAGAATATATTGAAGAATTACGAAACAGAACGTCCAGAGATGCTCGTGGCACTCCACAACTTCCACAAGATGTTGATTTTTGGCAAGAATTGTTTGATGTCGGAAATCAGGCACAAACAGAAGCTAGCTTAGTTCGAACAAGTTTGTTTGGATTATCTGTGACAGTTAATAAAACATTGATAGAACCATTTAAGAAAATAGAAGAAGAAGTGTATGCGCTTGCCAAAACTGATGAAGAGGTGCAAACTTTTTTAGATACGCTTAGCTCTGTTAGCGGCTATAGTTGGAGGTATGTTGCAGGTACAAATCGCTTGAGTAATCATAGTTATGGCTTAGCAATTGATATGCTCCCGCAAGGATGGGGAAACAAAATGTTATACTGGAGTTGGGTAAGAGACTATAATGATGATTGGATGCTTGTACCTCAGGAAGATTTATGGACACCTCCTGAAAAGGTTGTACAGGTTATGTTTGAAAATGGTTTTATTTGGGGTGGAACATGGGCTATTTATGATACCATGCATTTTGAATATAAACCAGAATTAATTGAAATAAATAAAAGAGTTATATTTGATTAAAAAAAACTACAATTCGTAAAAGAATTGTAGTTTTTCAAATTTTAGCGATTAGCCATGGCGTCTTGGAGTGCTGTAATTACTCCAGTTGAAGTACTTGTTGCTCCTGCAATTATATCAAGGTTATCAGCATTCCCAACTTGAACAGCTTGTTCAAGTACTGCTTTTGCACTTGGAACTGAAAATTCGGAATCAGAAAGATTGAGTAGTCTAGCCTTTACGATTACATCATTTTCTACTGTTATTTGAATACTCAATGGTCCTTGATATCCTTCTCCGTAGCCAATAAATGTTTTACCAGCAATTCCAGCAGTGTTAGATATTTCTTGCAATGCAGAAATTAAGGCTGTAGAAGTAGAAGTTGCTCCAGAAACAATATCAAGATTATCTGCATTTCCATGTGTAATTGCTTGTGTAAAAATTGTGTCGGCACTTTGAGGGAGAAATTCTCCTTCTATGGCTTCATGTACATGGATGCCCACAATTGCACCATCAAAAATAGTGGCTTCTACCATGATTGGGCCATAAAAACCATCAGAACTGGCGGTATATGTATCCTCACCCATAATCCCTGCTTCAGTTGATGCTTGTTTTAATGCAGTAATAAGGGCATTTGAAGTCATAGTAGCACCCGAAACAGTATCAATGTTGAAGGCATTACCATTTTCAATAGCCTGAGAAAAAATTACATCAGCACTTTCCGGAATTCTTTCCCCCTCTGGGAAGGTAAGAACTTCAGCTCCTTTTATTAGGCCATCTTCAATTGTTACCTCAATTGTAATGGGTCCAGCGCGCCCTTGGCCTGTTCCATTAAATAAATTTGCTAACTGCATTGAATTAAAGAAAATAAATCCACCTATCAAAGCAAGTGCAATGAAAACGTAGAAAATACCAGCTATCCATGAAAATTTCTTTTCACTCATAAAACCTCCGTAAGTTTTAAATTTAATAATATAACAATAACAATTTTATGATAAAAAAGTTACAATTATTTTGTATTTAGTATTGTAATTTCAACTCTCCGGTTTCTGGCCATATTAACACTGCTATCGTTTGGCGCAATTGGGTCATTAGCACCAAAGCCTTGGGTTTGCATTTCTGACATTTGGCGCACACCAAAGTCAGCAAGTTGCTTTGCAACAGCGTCAGCTCTTTGCTCAGAAAGTTGTTGTCGTCCTTGCTCTGTACCAGCAAGGGCAGTGTGCCCTGAAATTAATAAATTATTTCTCGGTAGGCTAAGTAAAATATCGGCAATCTTCTTAATTTTCATTATTTCACTTTCTTGTAAAATGGCAGAATTTGGTTCAAATTGAATATCTTCTAAGCTAATAGTTATGCCCTCAGGTGCAATGTGAGCATGTACAGTGTCAAGGCCCAGTTCACTTATTTGATTTTGTACGTCTTCTAGTGTTGTATCAGTTTTACGTTTTTGAAAATCAGTAATTTGGGCGTGAGCACTCCCAATAAATTCAATTCTATCCCCAAAGGCTGTTTCCATTATAATCCTAAAATCTTCTGAATAGTGGTCTAAATATCCTTTTTCCATATCCCAATATAAGGTTTGTTTTGAGTTTACCATAGTCAAAACGGGAATATTTTCAGTGTTATCAACTTCAACAGGTGGCTCATAAATTAGGTCATACGAAACATAAATAATATGAAACTCATTTCCATCAACGATTTCAGTGCCTTCATATTTATAATTTGCTACAAAAGGAATTCTAAATGGCATTTCAATACCAAAACTTTCTCTAAAATCATGAACTTCTTCACCTTGTGCTGTCCATGTATCTCCAACCTGGATATCTGCATCTGGAAATACAGGGACATTTCTCACAACAGGCATAAAAGCTCTTTCATCTAAAATGTAATTGCCAAATTTATCTCGCGATATGATACTAAAGTAGCTTTGCCTTGTAACAATATCGTCATAGGTGTGCGGAAAGGTTGCTACTTCAGTAGTTTCGAAGGTTGTTTCAATTCTCCCGCTGCCATCTGCTTGTGCTTCACTTTCTAAAACCGAAATGTCATTTGTAATATATGCATCATGACTTTTAAGACCGTTTACAAATACTTCTTCTTGAACCTCAGAAAAAATTTTGTAAGTGTGTCCAGTTGTATATTTAAATTCAAAACGGGTTGCAAAAGCAGGGATGCAAATACTAAAAAATAAAATACTAAAAACAAGTAGCTTTTTTGCCATTGAAA
>CAYJGO010000061.1:0-10333 GCA_964369855.1 uncultured Treponemataceae bacterium
CAACTTTGATGTGTTTTCAGCTTACATTTTTTAAATATAAGAGATTATGACAAGTATAACGCAATGTTGCTGCCATTACATCCCTTTTTAGTTTCGTAAAAAGGGATTCTATCCCTGTACAATGACAACAACCAAGGTAGGGAAAGGTTACAGAATTTATTAATTTTTTGCGTAGAAAGTTTTATTATTTTCGTTTATTTGAGGTTTGCATAAATTTTCGCATGTTTTTCATTCCTCCAACATCCTTAAACATTCTTTCAAGTTTTTTCTTTTCAAGTTCTTTACTGTTTAATCCATCATAGGAAGATTCATGTAATAGTTTCTTATAATTTATAAGGCGCCGATCATCAAGGATACCTTCTTGAATTGCCTTGAGAACTGCGCATCCTGCTTCATTTGTATGCGAACAGTCAGAATATTTACAATCCAGAGAGAGGCTTTCTATATCATCAAATGAAGTTGATAAATCCGCACTATCTATGCCTAGCTCTCTCATACCAGGAGTATCGATAAGAACTCCACCCATTGGGCAGGGAAACATCTCTCTGCCAGTTGTAGTATGGCGGCCTTTGTCACCTTTTCCTATTGCTGTTGTTTCTATGATATTATTTTGAAGAAGTTTATTTATTAGTGTGGACTTTCCTACTCCGGAAGATCCAATAAAAACACCTGTTGTATTTTTAACAAAGTATTTTTGAAAAAGAGACGGTATGTTTTCTTCGTACATAGAAACAGTTATTATATCACTAAAAGCAGATACTGTTTCAACTTCTCTCAGTGTTGTTTCTATAGTATCACATAGATCACTTTTTGTTAACACAATAACAGGTATCGCTCCACTATCCCATGCAATCGCTAAATATCGTTCCAATCGATTAAGGTTATAATTATTATTCAATGACATACAAATAAATACGGTGTCAATGTTAGCTGAAATAACTTGTACTTGTCCTTCTTTTCCAACAGCTTTACGCGTAAAAATACTTTTTCGTGATAATATATGATGAATAATTGCATTACTGTTCTCTGATATTGAAGCCATTACATAGTCACCTATTGCTGGAATCATGGCACTGTCATTTGTAGAGTGGCGCATTTTACCTGAAATTTCTGCTAGATACTCTTTTTCATCAGTTATAATATTATAATGCCCTTTATGCTGGGCAATGATTCGTGCCAAAGTTAATTCGGGATAGTTTGTTGCCTCTGCCTTGAATTGCGGTGATAAACCATAGGTTTGTAATAAGTTTAATTTCATACCAACACTTTAGTGAATTTTATCTGTTTTTTCAATAGTATATCATTCAAAAAAAACCACAACTTTATAATGATGTGATATAATAGTATATTGAGGCAATCATGATTACGGCAACAAAAGTAAAAAAAAATATTCAATTTAAACTCGATTGTGATGATATTTCTTATGTGTTTCAAACAACAAAATTTGGACATTTAGAAAATTTATACATAGGTTTATATACAAATGACAAAAATTTTACACTCTCAAAAAAAAAGAGGAATGCTGGATACGGGTCAAGCGTGTGCTACTGCGAAAAAGATACACATTACTGCCTCGATGATATCATGTTGGAGTATTCAGGAATTGGCAAAGGTGATTTTAGGAACTCTCCGATAGAAGTGTGTATGCCTTCAGGTGGGTTTACCTGTGATTTTTTATATAAAAGCCATACCATACTTGATGGGGCTCCCAGTTCAAAAGATTTACCAATGGCAATTGTCGATAATGAGTTAGACGAAAAAGTTCAAACGCTCAGTATAGTTACAAAAGATGAGGCTTTAAATGTTTTTCTGACTCTAGAGTATGTTGTTTTTCCAAGTTCAAATATTATTGCTCGAAGGGTAATTTTAGAAAATAAGGAAAAAGAGCCTTTAGAGATTCGAAAAATCATGTCTTTAATGCTTGATCTTGATGAAGTCGATTTTCAATTAGTATCGTTTGATGGAGGGTGGATTAAAGAAGCTCATCGACATGAAAGTGATATAGCAGAAGGAATACACATTATTTCCTCAAGTACAGGTGGGAGTTCCAATAGGCATAATCCTGGAGTTATACTTAAAAAGAAAAATGCAACAGAAGATGCAGGACTGTGTCTTGGGTTTAATATAATTTACTCTGGGAATCACCATACTGCAATTGAAAAAAGTCCAAACGGTACACTCCGAATTGAAAATGGAATAAGTCCACATTGTTTTTCATTCAAATTATGCCAAGGAGAAGTGTTTGAAACGCCACAGGCGATTATGAGCTTTTCTTTTGACGGCATGAATGGACTCTCAAAGAATTTTCACTCGTTTGTAAAGAATAATATAGTGCGAGGGGAGCATAAAAACAAAGAGCGGCCTGTATTAATAAACGGCTGGGAAGCTTTTATGTTTAATTTTAATGAAAAAAAATTAACAGGATTAGCAAAAAAAGCACTAAAACTAGGAGTAGAACTTTTTGTTCTTGATGACGGGTGGTTTGGTAATCGGAACTCTGATAAAGCAGGGCTTGGAGATTATTATATTAATAAAAAAACACTTCCAAGAGGCCTAAAGCCGCTCATTAAAAAAATAAATAAACTTGGATTGCAGTTTGGCCTTTGGTTTGAGCCAGAAATGGTAAATAAAGATAGTGAACTTTTTACGCTGCATCCTGAGTGGGCAGTGGCAGAGCCTGGTCGTACACCTTCATTTGGAAGAAACCAATTAGTTCTAGATTTAACAAATAAGGATGTTCGAAACTATATAGTCGAAAACGTACATAAAATCCTTAGCTCTCATAATATTGAATATGTAAAATGGGATATGAATAGACATATTTCAGATATGTATTCAAAAACTCTTATGAACCAAGGAGAATTTTTCCATAAATTTACACTTGGGTTGTATGACATATTGCACCGAATTACAGCTTCTAATCCTAAAATTTTATTTGAGTCTTGTTCATCTGGTGGTAATAGGTTTGATCTTGGAATGCTTTGTTATATGCCGCAAGTTTGGACATCCGATAATACAGACCCAATTGAGCGTTTAGAGATTCAAGGCGGGCTTTCGTGTCTGTATCCTCCTTCTACTTTTGGAGCCCATGTGTCTATGGCTCCTCATGCTCAAACTCTGAGAAACACCCCTCTTTCAACGCGATTTAATGTTTCTGCTTTTGGACTTTTGGGGTATGAGCTCGATTTATTAGAATTAAATAGAGAAGAAAAAAATGAGATTAAAGAACAAATTTCTTTTTATAAAAAATACCGGAATATTTTTCAATTTGGAGACTTTACACGGTCTGTTCAAGGAAATCGAATAGTATGGCAAGTTAATAAAGATGACATAACTATTGTGGGAAACTTTCAAAGAGGAATAGGGGCAGCACCTTCAAATGATGTTTTATATGTGAAAAACATAGAAAAGTCAAAAAAATATACCGTGTCTTCTAAGCCTCAACGGTTACCTATTAGCAGATTTGGGTCGCTCATAAAGCATGTAATTCCACTTCATCTTAAGAGTGATGGAATTATTTTAAGTATGGTGAATCGGTTTTATTCATTAAAAGATGCCAAAGAAGAATATGAGGTATCTGGCTCGCAAATACTTTCAGGTATTAGATTAAATCAACAGTTTACTGGAACATATTATAATGAGAAGACAAGACTTCTGGGAGATTTTGGCTCTACAGTGTATGTAATTGAACAAAAAAATAAAAAGAATAAAGAAGGTAAAAATTATGCATAGTGCAGCTCAGATTAGAAAAAATCGGTACTTTTTTGGATTAGGGACAGTTGGACGGGATATGGCCTATACGATTGTTAGCTTGTATCTCATGTTTTATTATACAGATATATTACGATTGTCAAACACTGCAATTTGGTGGGTAACTGCTTTTATGTTTTCGTTTAGAGTTTTTGATGCTTTAAATGATCCAATCATGGGAACAATTGTGGATAATACGAGGACTCGGTGGGGAAAGTTTAAACCGTTTATTTTACTCGGGGCACTTACTTCAGGTGTACTAACGGTAATTCTGTTTACAGACTTTGGTCTTCAAGAAACAGGAACCATTGCTTTATTTTCAATTGTGTATTTATTTTGGGGCATCAGTTTTACGGTAAATGATATTTCTTATTGGTCAATGATGCCAACACTATCTAAAGACCAAAAAGAACGAGAGAAAATCGGTTCGATAGCGAGGATTTGTGCAAATGTAGGTTTATTTAGTGTTGTTGTTGGTATTACTCCAATAACAAATGCATTGGGCTTGGCATTAGGTGACATGAAGAGTGCTTATACTGTTTTTGCTCTTGGTATTGTTGTATTATTATGGGGCTTTCAGTTATTTACATTAATTGGCGTAAAAGAAGAAAAAATTGAAACGGAGCCAGAAAAAACTGATTTACGTGGAATGCTAAAAGCACTTTTTAAGAATGATCAATTACTCGTTACAGCAGTTGCAATGGCGCTTTTTATGATGGGTTATAATATTACTACTGTCTTCGGTTTGCATTATTTTAAGTACATTTTTGGGGATGAATCAATGTATTCAATCTTTGCTCTTGTTTTAGGTGTTGCACAACTTACTGCCCTTTCTGTATTTCCACTTTTTTCTAAAAAATATACACGCAAGCAATTATATAAGTATTCTACAATATTAGTTATCGTAGGGTACTTGATTTTCTTCTTTTCACCACAGAGCATTGTGTATATTATTATAGCAGGGCTTTGCATCTTTTTTGCCCAGGCATTTATTCAATTGTTAATGCTTGTGTTCCTTGCAGATACAATTGAATATGGTGAGTGGAAGCTTGGAAAGCGGAATGAGTCAGTAAGTTTTGCCGTTCAGCCATTTATAAATAAAATGGGAGGAGCTGTTGCCTCAGGGTTTCTTGGTGTAACGGTTATCCTTTCTGGGATGAATATGGCTATTTCGGCCGCAGATATGACACCAGAAGGTATTCTATTAGTAAAATCAGTGATGTTACTTGTGCCTCTTGTTTTAATAACTGTAAGTTTTATAATTTATTCAAAGAAGTTTAAAATTGATAAAGACTTTTATGAAAAAATTATTAAGGAAATTGAAATGAAGAAAAAGGTATAGTGTTATTATGTAACTATATCACAATAACACACCTTGACAAATATAAAAAAGAGAAGTACACTATAAAAGTAGATTATGTGTATTTACGCAAAAATCATTATTTGGAGAAAAAAATGAAAAAACTTATTGGCGTTGTTTGCCTATGTATTGTTGCACTTAGTGTAATAGGTTGTGCAAAAGAAGAAAAAAACAGTAATGTCCTGCGTGTAGGAATGGATTTAAAATTCCCTCCATTTTCTTATATAGGAGATGATGGCAAAGCAGCAGGGTTTGAGCCTATTATCTCAGAAGCTTTTGCAGAATATTTAGGAATGGAAGTAGAAATTGTAAATACTGATTTTTCTGTTCTTATTCCAGCTCTTGATACAGGAGATGTAGATATTCTTATTGCTGATATGTCTCGAACAGACGAGAGAGCACAAAAAGCAGATTTTTCTGAACCGTACAGGTATTCACATACCCCTGCCTTAGTAAATAAAGACTTTGCACTTGAACATAACATTACAAATGATATGTCAGAGGCAGATTTTTTTGCAATTGAAGGAGCAAAATTTGTTGGCCTTTCTGGCACAAAGGGTGTATATTATCCTCAACAATTTGGAATCAATGTAACAGAAGTTACTGAAATTGGGACTGGCTTAATAGAAATTTCTAATGGTATCTCAGATGTATTAGTAGCTTCTGATGAAGTTTTTGGCTTCCAAGCAGCCGACCCTGAGAACACTATTGTTTATACTGGAATTACTGATGTAGTAGGCTCTTGCTTCGTTGTAAAAAAGGGAAATATAGAACTACTTGAAAAAGCAAATGCTTTTGTAGCATCAATGTATGAAGAGGGTGGCTTTTATGATGAAATCAGAGCTGAATATGATCCAATCGTTGGAGATTTTTTACAAAATTCCAGCTTGGGGCTTGATTACATTATCTACCCAACAAGCAATTAAGTTTTAGCTAGATAAGGAAAAAATGAGAAATAAATTAGACTCACTTCAATACTTAATTGTGATTCTCACTTTTACTGCTGTGGTAGGACTTGCTTTATTCTTTACTATAGATGAGCCTCGTTATGACCTTATCTTTGCAAGTAAGAGCTTATTGACTACTAGTTTTATTAACACCATATGGATAAGTCTTGTTACACTTGTTGGAGCCCTTATTATCGGGTTTGCGCTTTTTGTAATGCTTCGCTCGAAGATTACTATTATACGGGCTATTGCCGAAGTTTTTAATGAAATTGTTATGGGTACACCTCTATTGGTTATGATCTTTTTAGTTGTATACCCATTGGGGCAAGTAATATCTGTCAATAACAAGCTTTTTTTAGGTATACTTGCAATGATATTTTATAATAGCCCGTATGTTGCTAATGCTTATGAAACTACAGCAGCCGTTGTAACTCCTGAGCAATATATTGTGATGGATTTATATCAGTTTAAGTGGTATCAAAAGTATATGTATATAATATTGCCACAAATGGTAAAGCCATTTGTTCCATCTCTTGTAAATAATCTTTCAAGTGTAATAAAAGGTTCTGCTTTATTGAATATTATATCTGTTGGAGAAATTACTTACATGACTACTGTAATTTCTAATAGAAATTATGCAGTAATTGAAGGGTATTATATAATGTGGCTTATGTATTTAGTAATGACAATACCGCTCTCTTTATTAGCGAGATTCATTGGAAAGAAGGTAAGTAAATGAACCTACAAATAAAAAACCTTTCAAAGTCTTATGGTGACACAAAAATATTAAAAGATCTTTCTTTTAATATTGAAAATGCTTCTTCAATAGGGATAATAGGGGAATCTGGTTGTGGAAAATCTACTCTGCTGCGACAGCTAGCTGGCATAGAAGATCCTGAAGTAGGTGAAATTGCAATAAATGGAAAGTCACCGATTCTTAATAAAATTGATTTTCAAGAAAAAATTGGGATTGTTTTTCAAACTCATAATTTATTTCCCCATTTCACCATAAAAGAAAACATTACCTTTATATTACATAAAATAAAAAAGCAAAGTAAAAAACACGCAAAAGAAAAGGCTGATGAGCTTTTAAAACAACTTTTTATTGATGGTGAAGCAGATAAAAAACCGAGTGAAGTATCCGGTGGTCAAGTTCAAAGGGCTTCTATTGCGCGGGCCTTATCTACAGACCCTGAGCTTATTTTTTTGGATGAGCCTACAGCGGCACTTGACCCTCTTTTAACCGATGAAGTTTTAAAGGCTGTAAAAGACTTAAAAAAAGATGGCAGGGAGTTTGTTTTTGTAACACATGAAATTGCATTTTTACGAGAGTTTGCTGATTATGTAATATTCTTAAAAAATGGTGAAATTTGTGAAATGGGTGATAAAGCTTGTTTAATAAAGCCAAAAACCCCAGAGCTAACAGAGTTCTTAAAAATTAGGTAGTATATATTTTTAGAATTTCATTGTTGTTATAAATTGATTTTTACCCTATAATATAAATAATGTCTCTAAATTTTAAAGAAATCGATGTTGTTCTTGAAGAGCTTTCTCTTAAAGGAAGTATAATTCAGCAAATCGTTCAGCCAAGCTATGATACAATAGCTTTTCATACTTATAAAAAATCCTCCTGTGCTGTGTTTGTTTGCCTTGCTGCTGGAGCCTGCCGCATTCACGAAACTAGACGTAAAATCCCCAAAAATGATAAACCACTTCGATTTATGGAATTTTTGAAGTCACGCATTAAAGGGTGTGTGATTGAATCGTGCGAGCAACTTAATGGAGAAAGAATAATAAAAATGGCTTTGAGAACAGTTTCGGAAAAGCTGTACATGTTCATTCGACTGTGGACAGGATCTGCAAATATCATAATTACTGATGAAGAACTAAATATACTTGATGTGTTTTACCGAAGACCCAAAAGAGGTGAGGTGACAGGTGGAACATTCGTGTTGCCTGAAGTGAAGGAAAAAAAGGGTGACAAAGTTTTTGAAGTACGCGACTTTATTGAGTTGCAGGAAACAGGTATAATTGAAGCAAATAAAGCTGTGTTAAATGGAAAATCATTTGAGGAATTAACCTATAGCGAAAAAATAGATATTTGGTATGGTGAATATGGGCAAACTTTATCTAAGGAAGTTCTTTTAGAGCAGGCACAAAAAGCTTATGATAAACAAAAGAACAGAATGACGGCAGCTCTTATAAGGCTTGAGGAAAAAAAAGAAAGCTTTTTACATTCTGAAAACTTAAAGCATTTTGGAGATTTAATTTTGGCTAATGCTCATATACTTGTTGAACAGCTTTCAAATGATGACGCCAGTAGATTTTTTGAATGTGAAGATTATGAGACAGGTACTATGGTTCGCCTTGAAATTGACCCAAAAAAATCGGCACATGAAAATGCACAAAACTATTACACAAGGTATAAAAAATCTGTATCAGGTTTAGGCGAACTTGAGTATGATATTTCGCGCTTAAAAAAAGAGATGCTTGATTTAGATATGGCATGGGAGGGTGTATTAAAAGAACCAAATCCAATTCGTTTACAACAGTTATTAAAAAAGCAAACGAAGCCAAAACAGCAAATAGAAAAAAAACATCCTGGCTTAAGTTATTTTGTTAGTGGTTGGCATGTTCTTGTAGGTAGAACTGCAAGTGAGAATGATGAGCTTTTGCGCCGACATGTGAAGGGCCAAGACATGTGGCTTCACACGCGAGATTACCCTGGGGGGTATGTCTTTATAAAAAATCAAAAAGGAAAAACTGTTCCTCTTGAAGTTTTATTAGATGCAGGAAACTTAGCAGTGTTTTATTCAAAAGCTCGAAAAGCTAAAACGGCAGATTTGTATTATACCCAAGTGAAGCATCTACGGCGTGCAAAAAATGGACCAAAAGGGACTGTGTTGCCATCAAATGAAAAAAATCTAACAATTACCTTAGATGATGCGAGATTAAAAAAACTGGAGGCAGAACAATAATATTACGCCATGTAATGTTATTGTTTTAAACCGTTCGTACGCCACATTTATGGTGTGCCTCCATGCGAAGATTACAAGGAGTCAAGTAATGATTGACATGACAAAAGGAAGTCCTGCAAAATTAGTTATTCGCTTTACAGTTCCTTTATTATTAGGAAATGTTCTTCAGCAAATGTATAATATAGTTGATAGTATTGTTGTAGGAAATTTTGTAGGGCCTGATGCTCTGGCAGCTGTTGGAAACTCTTTCATTGTAATGTTCTTGTTATTTTCTCTTTTTGCTGGTGTTGGTACAGGGGCGACAATTCTTATTTCGCAGTTTAAGGGAGCTGGAAATAAAGAAAAGATACAAACTATAGTAGATACCATGTATATCTTTATGTTTACTGGCGGTTCTATTATTGGAATTGTTGGTTTTATTTTTACTCCGTTCTTTTTAGAACTATTAAATACGCCTCAGGGTATATTAAGTGAAATGTCTACGACGTATTTGCGGGTTGTATTTCTAGGAACCCTTGCAACATTTGGTTATAGTATGAACAATGCAATGCTTCAAGGGCTTGGAGATGGTAAATCATCCTTATTGTTTTTAGCAATTGCAACAGTAATAAATATTATTTTAGATCTTCTTTTTGTTGCAGTCTTTGGCATGGGTGTATTTGGGGTGGCACTTGCAACGGTTGTTGCTCAAAGTTTTGCTTTTATATTTGGTATTTTTTATATTAACAAAAAAACAACCATATTTAAGATTGTCTTTCGGAAAATGCATTTTTCAGGTGAGATATTAAAAAAGAGTTTAACAATTGGTCTTCCAACAGGCCTTCAAAATGTATTAGTTAGTGTAGGGGTAATGGTACTGCAACGCTTAGTAAATCAATTTGGTGCAGATTTTATGGCAGGCTATAGTGCTGCTGCTAAGATTGACTCGTTTGTGTTTATGCCAATAATGAGTTTTTCAATGGCGATGACAACCTATGTGGGGCAAAATATAGGTGCTCAAAAAATGGACAGAGTTAAAGAGGGAGTGCGTTCAACATTGCTCATTGCTCTTTCTATGTCCATAGTGCTTAGCACTCTGTCAATTATATTTGGCGATGTTCTTCTTCGTGCCTTTACACAGGATAGCGATGTTATTTTTGTTGGAGAGCAGTATATGAGGAGAATTATGCCATGCTTTCCGCTGCTTACAATAATATTTGTTTTAAATGCATCGGTAAGAGGAGCAGGAGAAACGGTAGTGCCTATGGTGTGTACACTCATTTCTTTTCTTGGTGCTCGTGTACCTTCTGCCTATATAT
>CAYJGO010000062.1:0-9761 GCA_964369855.1 uncultured Treponemataceae bacterium
AAATCAAAACTGGTTCAATGAGCCGTTCAGATCGTATTGCAAAATACAACCAACTTCTACGCATTGAAGAAGAATTGGGTGCACAAGCAGTATTTATTGGACGAAAGTTTAATAAATAATATGTGCTAAATATGCCTTTTGGGCATTTTTATAAAAGCTCAGTACTGAAAAGTGCTGGGCTTTTTTTATGAACAAAAAATATCTGAAATATTTAGTGAAGAGTCCACCAAGATCATATCAGCTCTTTTTCCAACTTCAATATTTCCCCTGTCCTTTAATGACAAAACTCTGGCAGGGTTACTAGCTGCTATCTGAAAGAACTCATTTATTGAAATAAGTCCAGTATCAAAAAGAATTTTACCTGTTTTGTTAATAAGAAGAGAAGATCCAATAAGTGTCCCTTCTTCTTTAAATCTACAACACTTACCATCGTTTACGGCAGTTTTCCCTAGGTAGGAAAACTCCCCTGGTTTCATCCCTGCATATGACATCCCATCTGAAATAAGGCAAAGGTTTTTTGTACCAATAGCAGAAAAAACGATTTCTAGCATTTCAGGGCATACGTGTACGGTATCACATATGAGCTCAAAACTTACATTTTGAAACTCTTTTAGAAAGGGTAGTGCTGCTAATCCCTGTTCTTTATGGTTAAGAGGGCTCATAGCATTAAAGAGGTGAGTTATATGCATGCAAGAAATTCTTGGAACATCTTTTACAGATACCATCGAATGTCCAAAAGCGGCTTTAATGCTATTTTCTGAAAGGATTGCATATATTTCATCACTGTGTAAAGTCTCAGGGGCAATTGTCATACAAGATATAAGAGAATCTCTATCATTTTTTTTAAAATGTAGGTAGTCATATAGACAGTTTTTTGAATAGGGTTGTATACTTTCTAGTGAAAGTCCTCCTCTTTTAGAGGGGTTTATAAAAGGTCCTTCAGTGTACACTCCAATAAAGGATTTTTCCCACCGCTTGGCTTCTTTTAGTTTTAGAGCCTCTTGTATGGAATGTAGTGTATTTTTATTTGGAATAATAGCAAGTTGGAAGGAAGTAATTCCATTGGAACACAAAAAATTTTGTATTTCATGTAGGTTTTGCTCCATGTGCTTTACTTTAGAGTTAAAGTCTTCTTCCGTTACACTTTCTGTGTCAAAACCCCCACAGCCATGGATGTGCATATCAATAAGGCCAGGTCCAAGGATTTTACCGTTTGCATTTATAATTTTTGTATCACTGTGCTGTGTTAAGGGTTTCTGTGAAATTGCATTGATTATGCCGTTTTGAACATGGATTGATGCATTGTTCAAGCTTGATTTATCATCCATAATTATAGTAGCATTTTTTATTATAAATTCTTTATTATTGTGAGTCATTTTAACCTCGCATGTAATTATATAACTGAAAATTGCGTACTGTCAATATTTTTTAACTAATTAGTTTCATAAGGATTGACATTAATACTGTAATATGCTATTATACATGACACGCCGCAGGATAGAGCAGTTGGCAGCTCGTCGGGCTCATAACCCGGAGGCCGTAGGTTCGAGTCCTACTCCTGCTATAAAATAAAAAACTGAGCTAAGGCTCAGTTTTTTTATTTTAAAGGAGAGGACTCGAACCGAAACATGCGCTGAGCGAAGGCGAAGAAAAGGTGCCACGGATGGCACCGACAGCATGTGGAGGCGGTTCGAAGCGAAAAAACAAGAAGTTTTGAGCGTAGAACGAGTCCTACTCCTGCTAAAATACATGAAGACCAGAGAAACCTCTGGTCTTTTTTGTTTTTAAATGGACTAATATCTTTAAGGACTCGAAACGAAGTGTGCGCAAATTCTTATTCATCAAGTTCTTTGATATATTTTCCTAGTTCTTCGAGTGCTGTATCTTCATCGTCACCCTCGCAGGTTATTGTAATTGTATCACCTTTTTTTATTCCTGCCTTTAGTACCTTTAAAAGGCTTTTAGCCTCTACTGTAGTACCATTATTAGTAACTCGAATTGTGCTACTAAACTCTTTTGCCAACTTAACGAATGCATTTGCTGGTCTACTGTGTAAACCAGTTTCGTTTACAATTGTAAACTCTCCACTTTTCATGTTATTCTCCTAAAATAGTATGTAAAAAAGACGTTCCTGCCTCTGGGCTTTCACTTGAAAAGAATTCTGCCACCGTAGCTGCCATATCTGACAACGTATCTCTAGACGAAAATCTTCCAGGTTTTATTTTTTCTCCATAAACCAAAAGAGGCGTTTTTTCTCTTGTGTGTTGAGGGTGGCCTATTGTTGGATCATTTCCATGGTCACCTGTTATTATCAATACATCATTTTTGTGCATTTTTTTAATAATTTTTTCTATCCCAACATCAGCTATTTCCAATCTCTTTGCATACAGGTCTATTTCTTCTCTGTGCCCTGCCAAATCTGTTTCTTGTACATTGGTACATATAAAACCTTCTTGAAATGATTCAAGTTTTTGTTCTGTTATTGCTAAAACTTCTTTTGTATCAATACCTGCAATATTTTCTCCACCCTCATTTTCTGCTATATCAGCAACTTTACCAATAAGAAGCGACTGTATACCTTTTTTGTGTAGTTTTGCCGGTACTTGTGTTTCTGAATCAACACCGTAGCCCATATGAACCACTAAATATCCATCTTTGTACACCCCAGATCTTGGCGCACTAACTCCAGCATATTTGTTTTCTTTTTGCTCAAATGCCTCAATAATACCGTTTATATCAACCCCGGGCGCTCCAAAGGCTATAACTCGTGAAACCTTAGCAATTTTACGTACTATTTTTCCTACTTTACGAACTACATCAAAAGGTTCTGCATCTAATGCCGCTGTAATATTGAAATTATTACCAAGGTCTGTCTCAAGGTTGTCCCCGATTGTCATAGCTTCGTTGACAATCAAAATCTGGGAGCCTGAATCTGGATAGAGGCGTGTTTTATATCCGTTATGTTCAAGCTCAGTTTTTACCTCTTGTAAGTAGTGAGAAAATGGTTGTGTTATAGCTTTTTTAGGTTTAGAACCAAGGAGTTCTTGGTGTCCCCAAAATGTATCTGCTCCAAAGTGAGCCAAATTATTGTAGCTATAACATGCAGTTGAAGCAAGCTTCAGATTTGTTCCATCATTTTCGTAAAACTTCCTAAATGCGTCTTTATCATTTTCATACATTGAATATTCCAATGCATTTAGGAGTCCTAGTTTTTCTAAAGTAGGTAATTTAATATTTTTTTTTGCTGTTAGTATATTGAGGCACGTATTAGACCCTGTATCGTTTGGTCGATCTGTCTGTACATCTTTCATAGCACCGAGTCCAAAGCCATCTAGAACTATTATTATAAATCTTTTCATTGTTTTTTTTCTCCTGTAGAAAAATCGACAATACAATTACCTTGAGAATCCCATACACTATCTACGGTTGGTTTTTTTCTTTGTAAACCCGATACGAGAACAACTTTGCTTCTTGTTACAAATAACTGGCTTCTAAAAGCCATCACAACAGGGCTTCCTATCAAATGTTTGCCTTCTAGCTCGAAGTGATAATCGATAGCCTCAGCGTGAGGGTGAACTACTTGAGCCGCTTCAATTGTATTTCCTTGTTTGACTAATGCCATCTTAACTCCTGAGCGTCTGTAGTGCCCTCCTCCATAGCAATAAGAGTTATTTTTATATGTATGCGATATTTCACTTGCATACACCATACTTGGAATGAGCGGGTCTTGTGCATCTATAGTATCTGGGCTTGTTCCACTTAAGCTATGGCCAGGCTCCCCATGGGTCCCTCCTAGTTGTGCTATCATTTCAATACTTTGTACCGTAGTGCACGATGGCATGTTAACCTGATTACATTGTATTTCATACTTTGATTGTAACATTGAAACTGCTTCTATGAGGGTTTGCGCATTTTGAGTCTGCTTAATGCGTCTTTCTTGATCATTGTATAAAAAACACGGAAAGGCAGTTAGGCCTTCAAACTGGAACCCTTTTAAATTTTGTATTGTTTCTATTGCTTTTACTAGGTCGTTTGGGGCAAAGCCTGCTTCTTGGCTAGGGTATAATAAATCATTTTTGCCTGTTACCCGAAGTAACACTTTCTGGGTATATCCCTTATCAATAAATCCTTCTTGCTGCATTACCCATTGTATTTCTTGGGCTTTTTCAACCGAATATACTGTAATAACTTCAGGCTTCATTTCTAATATTTCTTTTATGTTGCACCGTGGTATTTGAACCAAATGTCCTACATGCTTAATTGGAAGACCTGCTCTTGAAAGTTGAAGGGCTTCTCGGACATCAACTGCAACTATTCCTTCAAACTTATTTTTTTCTACTGAGCAGTTTAGTATTAACTGACCAATTCTGGGGTTTCTCCCTAATTGCTTTAACATACAATATAGTTTTACATTATTATTTTTTCCACTTTCTAGTAGTTTAAAACTGTTTTGCTCTATAGAGTCCAGGTCAATTACATATGAATCAGGCTCAATTTTTTTTTCTTTGATGAGTTCTAATGCATACTCTATGAGAGTCGTATTGTGTTTATTCGTATGTTCTAAAAACATATGCTGTTATTCTCCTCTTATGCATAAAGGGCATTTAGGGCATTTTTTAATATTGAAATAACCGTATCTGGTCCAGATCTCATTGGATTTATTCTAAGCATAAACTTTGCCATTTCAGGGTCTGCTTTTAAGAATGTGCCAGAAACCCTATAAAAAAGAGGTGTTATTTCATACTTTGATTCTGCTCCAACAGGAAATTGAGCTGCACCAAAAAGAGCCGCCTTTTCAATCAAATCTGGCATACATGGTTTTGAAAATTCAACGATTATTACTCTTGATTGGGCATTTGCTATAAAGGCATTTTTTACCTCAGGAATTTCATTGTTGTTTAATCGTTCTACTACTTGTTCGCATGTTTTAGCTTGGATAGCTAATGCAACAGGGGCATATACTAATGACCGCAAAGCATCTAAAGCTTCGTGCCCTTGTACTTGTGTCCCTCCAGAATATTGAGCGCTCTGTATCTTATCAATTGTACTTTCGTTTCCAACCACACAGCCTATTCCTTGAGGGCCCAAGAGTTTAAAAAGTGAAAAACATGATGCATCTGCTCCACATTCACACCCTATCTTTTCGACCTTCATTACAGCGTAATTATCGTCAGTAATTATTGGCCTATTTGGGTGTGCTTTTTTAAACTCTGTAATAATAGTTTCATATTCATATTTGTCATCTAATTTTTGTCTTGTAAGTTGAACAAGGCATGCTTGTGCTTGTGAGGCTTTGTATTGTTCTATACATCTTTGAGTATCATTAAAATCTGACTTTTCTATGTCTATACGCATTGATTCACATGTTACAGCAGTTGTTGGATAAATAGGAGCATCATGTACAAAGAGGCTTTGAGGTGCTATTGCACACAGGGCACTTCGTAACGCGCCCGTTCCTGCCCCACGTACGAGCACAGCTTTTTCACTGTTGAAGTACTCTGCTAATACCTTTTCTACTGTAAGGGTTGATTGTGGCTTTGCGATTTTTGGAGTAAGTCCAATATCGCCATTTGACAATAACGATGAGTTTGGGAAGTGTTTAGAAATTATATCGACGAGTCTAAATTGGGCTTGCATCGCTTTTTCAATTGATAGGGGTGTTAAAGGGTATGTGTTTTTCATTTTATTCTCCAGTTATATTTTTTAGTTTAAGATTGTATTTGGGTTAATAGTGAGCATTGATTCAATTTGCGATTCTGATACTCCTTTTTCTTGTAACAAAGGCAAAAATGAATCTAGTAGGTATGCATAACCATTTCCGCCATTTTTTAAAAGATGACTTTTACGTGTAATATCCATGGATAACAAGAGTTGCTTTTCATATCCTCTTTTACAGCATTCATAAATAAAGTTTGCCCGTATATCATCTGATAAGTAGGCCTTTTTTCCAATTGTATCAAACTCGACATACGATCCCCCCTCTAAGACTCTTAAAATTATATCAAGATTATTAGATAGGGCCAAATGGCCAATGATTATTTTTTCTGTTTGTACACCCATCGCCTTTAATAGTTCTATTTGTTCGTTTGCCATTGTTCCAAGAGTTGTGTGGGTTGTTATTGGAACCTCTGTTTCTTTCTGCGCCATTGCTGCTGCACGGAAAACTTTTTTTTCATGTTCTGTAAAACAGTCTTTGCTTGTTCCAATTTCGCCTATTAGCCTTGCCTTTCGCTGAGAACTCTCACAGCCCTTTGTTATATCTTGAATTAATATTTTTGCAAGCTCACTTTCTGTTTTATTATATACTTCTTTTGGAAAAAAAGGTTCTTTATAGTATCCTGTTGCGATAACTATTTCAATTTCAGTGTCTTTTTCCATAGCATCGAGGTATTGATAATCCCGTCCCATACCTCTGCAGCTTACATCAACTATTCGTTTTAGCCCTCGTTTTTTTAATTCTTTGAACTCTGTGCAAATTGAATCATAAGAATCTAAAAGGCAGTCATCGTCTTTTTTTTCGCTTGAAAGATCGATCCTCACATGTTCATGCATATAAGTCATATTTTTCTCCACATATATTATATAAATTATTAAGCCCTGCCTTAGCGGGAGTAATATGTCTTTGACACTTGGCCCTTAGGAAAAGTACACAGGAGATGGAAAACAACTCTGAGATTGTTATAACTAATTCCTACTTCATTGTTACGTTCTATTTTAACCTATTGCTTAAAACGGTGTATTAATCTTCTAAGATAAGGCAGATATTAACTATTAGGAATTCTAACTCAGATTCGGGCAGGTGTATGCCAATATGCGAAATAAGGTCGTTTGTTATTTCCTTTGCTGCAGAGAAAGAGTCGAGTTCCTGAAACTCCTCTAATGCTTCTGCTTCCATGCTTGAAACTAGTTCTCCTTTTTCTGCACGAGTCAGAGCCATTGCAAGATGAGTTACAAAACGGCTTCCGTTTTCTTCATTGAGGATTATGTTCCATTTTTCTTCAAGCCTCTTTGTTACATTTTTAACAGTGGTTTCGGCGTCGCTACTAATTGTACCAGATGATAAAAGTATGTGTAACCGGGTTTCTAATTGTTTGTCTATTATCACTTTTTTTCCTTAGTCTAATAACCTTTAACAATTGTAAATCACAAAGTATGTTATGTCAAGGGTGCTTGTTTTGTCATTGCAGAAAGTAGTAGGATGCAATAAGTTAATAAATTCTTAAGTTTTTTAAGTATTTAACAGTTGCACTCTTGACAACTGTACTTTTTATAATATAATTAAATAAGAACAAACTTTTGAGGATGTGAGTATGGTAAATATAGTTGTTGGTGGGCAAATGGATAAACAAACCATTGCAGGACTAATTGAAAAAATTGGGGGCGACAAAGTTGCTGTAACAATAAAAAGTGATATTGAAGCAGCCCTTGCAGTAAAAGCAGGTGAAGCAGATTTTTATATTGGAGCATGTGCAACAGGAGCTGGTGCGGCTCTCGCAATGGCCTATGCACTTATCGGAGCTGATGTGTGTACTGCCCTTAGCATACCTGGAAAAATTTCTGGTGAAGATGAAATAAAAAAAGCATTAATAGACGGTAAAAAAGCATTTGGGTTTGTAAATAACGATGCAGATCGCCTTTTGCCAATTCTCATACCACTTTTGATTGAAAAACCAGTTTAATCAAGTTTAAAAACGGTAGAAAGGCGAAGTTTTTATATAACGGCATTTGTGGTTTGACTAAATACTATATTTAAAAATTATCGCCCAATAATACAATCATATGTTTTACTATATTAGGAGGATAAGTATGGTATTTGAAATTAATCTACTGACCATTTTAGTAATGGCAGGCTTGGGGGGTATTTGTACCTTTCTAGCAAATCAGAGTATTGCCGTGTTCAATGACGGCTTTCGCCCAATGTTCCCACAATACTTTAATGATCAAATTGACCGCAAAACACTGTTGGCAACAAGTTTTGCATTGTCATTTGGCCTTGTTGTAGGCTTTGGGCTTCCAACATCTATTGCTGGTGGAATAATCATTGTTCATACAGTAATGTTAGGATGTGATATCATTGGACCTGCCTTTAAAGCAGAAGGTGTTCAAAAATGGTTATCTTTAGCAGCAGGTGCGGCTTTTGGTATTTTGCTGATGTTTGGAATGCAAGCTGTATTCAGTTTTTTTGAATTCTTGCCAATTAACTTTCTTGGAAGCCTTGCAACTGTAGGTAGCTTGATTGTTACGACTTTCTGTGTGTTCCCTGCACTTGCTGTCGCATATCAAGCAGGTTACAAGAATGGTGTGATAACCTTTGTTTTTACACTTCTTGCAAAGCAAGTAACAGCAATGTATGGTAAGTATACAGTTGATGGTGCCGTATATTCAATAAATGCAGATGGTATTGCTCTTTTAGTTGCAATTGCCTTTATGGTGTTTTTTGCTGCTAGAAAGAAATCTGACGGAAGCTCAGTTGCATCAGCAGCCTTTGCAATATTTCAAGAAAACATCAAGAGAATTAGAAAAAATTTCTTGCTCCTTGCACTTTCAGGTGGTATCGTTGCCCTTGCAACAACATTGCTTTTGATTGCAGAAGGTCCTGGATCACTCACTGCAACAGCAGAATCATTTCTTTCAGGGTCGAATGATTATACATCTGCAGCAATGATTGCTCTTGGGCGAACACTTGGATTTATTCCTCTTGTAATGACAACAGCAATAATTTCTGGGGTATACTCACCAGCAGGAACAAAAGCTGTTCACGTTCCAGCAATTCTTTTCATAAATATGGGTATTCTTGGTTTAGTTGGGTCTTTTGTAGTTGGTGCTCTTATAATGGTAGTGGAAGTTCTTCTGCTCGGGTATATTGCAAAAGGGCTTGATAGATTCCCTGGTATGAAAGAACTTGGTGATAATGTTAGAACAGCAATGAGTAAAATATTGGATCTTGCGCTTCTCATTGGTGGTGCTATTGCAGCAAACGCTATTGCTCCTACAATTGGATACATTTGGATTTTTGGTCTTTATTTCTTGAACCAAACATCAAAGAAACCTGTTCCAACAATGGCAATTGGTCCTATAGGTGCCATAACACTAGGAATCCTTATAAATATATTGAGTTTAATTGGTTTATTTCCAGCTCAATAATTATAAAAAATTAATTTTAGAAGCTTGACGTTGAGTGAAGCAGAGCGTATAAAAGACTGTATCGTGGAGATGCAGTCTTTTTATTTTAAATTATATTTTCTTGCTAAATACGTTAAGAAAAACTTGCCGTAATTTTTTGTTTTATGCTATACTTATTGCATGACTATTTGGGAGGCGCGATCTCTTGCCGTTAAACAACTTCAAAAATCTCAAAGCGAATCAAATGGGCGCCTTACATTTTCTACCCCCTCTTTAGATATTGATTGCCTTTTAGGGTGTGTTTTAGGATATAGTCGCTCTCAAGTACTTTCGCATAATCAAGATTTTTTAGATCTCGATGATGAGAAAGCTTTTTTCGCCCTTGTTGAAAAACGGTGTACGGGACTTCCCGTAGCATACATATTAAACGAAAAAGAGTTCTATGGGTTTAGGTTTTTTGTTAGCCCTGATGTTCTTATCCCAAAGGCTGACACAGAGCTTCTTGTAGAAAAAACCCTTGAAATTATTGAGCAGAATAAGGGTTTAGGCAAAAAAGATTTTTTGTTTGCTGATATTTGTACCGGTTCTGGCTGCGTGTTTCTTTCGGTTTTAAAAACATATTTTAACACGCATGCAGA
>CAYJGO010000063.1:0-9691 GCA_964369855.1 uncultured Treponemataceae bacterium
GAGGACCAATATGTAATAAGGCAATATCTTTTTCTCTAACTGACTGGCTACCACCAAAAAAACTAATTGAATATTTATCTCCCACATCAGTTACAAGTGCTGCCTGATTTTTATATAATACTATACTTCCTTTTTTAATCATGTATCTTCCTTATATAAGAAAGTATAACAAACTATTTTAATTATCGCAAGGGAAGAAAACCTCACTTTATCACCCATAAACATGTGAATCAGCAATAACACAATTTTTCGCTTTATTATGTCAGCAAAAGAACAAACCCTCGGCTTTACGAGGGTTTGTAAAATAGCATACTTATTAATATAATTTAACAGCGTTATTAATTTTTACGCACCTCATTTACGAGTTCTTCTCCATTCTCAAATGCTTTTATATTACTTAGTGTTACTTGGGCTATTGCTGTTAAAGCTTCTTCGGTTAAAAACGCTTGATGGCTTGAAACAATAACATTTGGCATTATTAACAATCGAGCAAGAACATCATCTTGAATAACTGTCGTTGACCAATCCTCAAAAAAATACTCATCTTCTTCTTCATATACATCTAATGCAGCGCCGCCTAGTTTATTATCTTTTAACGCCTCTATTAAAGATTTGGTATCAATGAGAGCACCCCTTCCTGTATTAATAATCACCGCATCACTTTTCATTATAGAAAGAGTCTCTTCATTTATAATATGTCGTGTCTCTTTTGTTAATGGGCAGTGAAGACTTACAACATCACTCATCTTGAATAAATTTTCTAGCGATGTATATTCGATATCATATTGTTTTGCCCACTCATTATCTTGATAGGCATCATACGCAAGAACTTTCATTCCACACCCTTTCATTATTTGCGCCATGAGTTTCCCAATTTTTCCTGTTCCAATGATCCCACATGTTCTTCCAAATAAATCACGCCCCGTAAGTCCTTGCAGTTGGAAGTTTCCATCTCGGGTTCTGTTAAACGCTAAAGGAATTTTCCTCGTTAACGAAAATAAAAGTGCTGCAGAATATTCAGCAACTGAATGAGGAGAATATGCTGGGACACGAACAACAGGCAGTATTCCATGGGCTGTAGATAAATCTACATTGTTAAAACCAGCACACCGCATAGCGATAAGCTTTACACCCAGTTCATTTAAAACCTCAATTGTTTTTTTATCAAGTTTATCATTTACAAAGGCGCAGACAACATCTGCCCCTTTTGCCAATAGCGCAGTTTTTGAGTTAAGGTGAGGTTCAATGAAGTCTATATCATATAAATATTCTTTATTTTGCTTGGTAAAAAACTCTATATCATATGGCTTTGAATCAAAAAAAGCGATACTTATTTTTTTCATAGGTAACATCCTTACAAGGCAGCATGTGCCTTTAAATAAATTTAGACAATGTCTATAAAATAAATATACTACCTTACAGCAAAAACGACAAGTGTTTGTTTTTGAGTTTTTTATTTAGAAACAGCAATCTTTTATACCTTAGCGTCCTACATATACTTGTGGAAGGGAGAGAACAGGATGCATAAATACTTTAATATCTGCATTATACGCTTGTGAAAGTAGAGATGCTTTTATCATTTGTGTCGGGGTTCCACTTTTAATTTGAGTATTCGAAGCAGCGGTGTTTTTTAATGAATGCACCAAAACAATTCTATCAGCAAAGCATGAAGCAATATTTAAGTCATGAATTGCAAGAATTACACATTTATCAAAACTATGTGCCAAATTTTGTAGCTTTTGTAAAATCGTGTTTTGACAGCCAACATCAAGATTAGCTACTGGCTCATCTAATAACATAATAGGTGTATTTTGCACAATTGATCGAGCAATTCGAACCCTTTGCATTTCCCCTCCAGATAAGGTATGAATGGATCGTTTTGCTAAGTGACTGATGCTTAGCTCATGCATTGCTTCGTTTACGATATCTTTATCCTCTTTGTTATAGCGTGTTGGCCATGGCGTATGCGTAAACCTTCCTGCTAGAATACATTCTTCCACTGTAAAATTCCATACACTTTGTTCATTCTGACTCATATATGAAATATAACATGAAATTTCTCTGCGTGTACGTGCTAATAAATCTTTACCTTCACACAGAACTGTACCAGTATATCTAAGATTCTTTTTTTGTATACCCGCAAGTACAGATAAAAGAGTTGACTTTCCACTTCCATTAGGTCCAATTAAACACACAAGCTCTCCCCTGCATGCGTCAAAAGTAATGTTGTTTAATACAAGCTTTAGCCCATATGATGCAGATAACCCTTGAGTACTTATTACTTTTTCTTTATTATGAGTCATTTTAAAAATCCTTTCTCGAATTAAGAATAAATATAAAAAAAGGTCCCCCCATAAGGGCTGTTACAATTCCCACAGGTAATTCAGTTGGAGCAGCTATTATTCTTGCTAAGATATCAGAAATCATAAGTAAAATTGCGCCCCACAACATTCCAAAATATAAAACATTTCGATGCTGTGGCCCGTAGAGTTTTCTTGCAATGTGTGGTGCAATAAGTCCGATAAAACTAATTGTCCCTGCAACACTTACCGCACAAGCGCAGGCAAGAGATGCTGCACCCAGTGCTAGAAATCTTGTTTTTTTAATATTCACCCCAAGAGCTTGCGCACTTTCTTCTCCAGCAGAAAGAATATCAAGTGGCCTAATGGACATTGAAAGTAGAAAAATAGCAAGTATGGAAGGTAATAATATTATCTGAATTTCATCCCATGATCGCCCGTTAAAGCTACCTAAGGTCCAAACATACACTTGATATAATTCTTGATAATGAAAAAGTATTAATATCGATACGACTGCAGATAAAAAAGCAGCAATAGCAGTACCAATTAAAAGCATCATAATGCTGTCTTGAATCATGGAAATCCTATGAGAAATCACGTATACTAAAGCAGCTGCTCCAAGAGCTCCAGAAAAGGCAAAAAAAACGCTTGAACTTATTATTGTGGATGATAAAAACCCGATAGGAATAAATGAAGAAATAACGGCACCCAATGTCGCACCAGATGAAATTCCTATTAACCCTGAATCCGCTAATGGATTTCGAAAAAACCCTTGAAAAATAGTTCCCGCCCCAGCCAAGAGCATCCCACAAAGTCCCGCTAAAAGAAGTCGTGGTAATCGTAGGTTAAACAGAATTACTGCATCAATGGAACCATCTCTTTTAGAGAATGCATTATACACGGAAATATCCTCTGCTCCTACACATAGCCCAAGAACTAATGTTGCAAGAACTAAGAATACAACAAGTATACTTGCAAAGAGTCTAGATAGTACGTCATTATTCTTGCGGTTAAAAGAAATCATCAGGAAAAAGTGTTGTTGCAATCAAATGCACGGCTATATCAGCTCTCGGACCTGGCCGAGATACAATATCTGGGGTGATAAAAAAAATGTCACCATTTTTTACCGCTTCTATATTTTCCCACCCAATTCTGTTTAAAACATTTTCTTTTGTTATAGTTGTATCTCCTGGGAGCAAAATTACTTGAGGGTTTCTACGCAAAATACTCTCTTCGCTAACAACAGGATAATCTTGATGGACATCTAAAAAAATATTTTTTCCACCTGCTTGATGTATCAAATCATTAATATATGATGTAGATCCTACACTCATGTAAGGAGAACTCCAAACCTCCCAATATACCGATCTAGAAGATTTTTCTTCTACTGCTTTATGGATTATGGCAATGTTTTCCTTCATCTGCGCAACAACTAAGGCAGCTCGCTCCTCTTTACCCATCAAATTAGCTACCATTGTTATTTCTTCATAAATATCAGTAAGAGATGTGGCATGAGATAAAAAAACAGTAATACCGTAAGACTCTAGTGGTTTAATTAAATGGTCATGCATACCCTTAGTTGCATACACAAAATCTGGTTTTTTTGCCATGATGGACTCTAGACTAAAAGACTTACCATCAAAGCCACCTAAAGATGGTATTTGTAAAGCTTCTTCTGGATAATTGCAAAAATCAGTTCTTGCCACCACAGTATGGCCAGAGTCAATAGCGAATAGTATTTCTGTTGCAGAAGGTGATAATGAAACGACTCTTTTTTGAGTATCTCCATTTATCACATCATCTGCATTTGTACATGAGAGAAAATGTGTAAAACATAAAAACAGTATAATAATATATAAAAGAGTTCGTAATTTCATTTTTTCCTTGTTGGTCAATAATTATGAAATGTTTCTTGTTACAGAATAGCCCATTTTTTCTTTTTTTTCAAGGTACATTTAATTATCTTCAAAATTATATCTAACCCCAATTGTTGCTGAAACACCAGGCATAGGATAGTATTCTGTCTCATAGTATGTTTCATTAAAAGCATTTGAAATTTTTGCATACATTTGAATCATAGTATTTATGCTCACATCCCCAGCTATCTCCAGTAAAAAATATGGAAGAAGACTCTTTGTATTTGTATTGTCGGTATAACGTTTTCCAACATAGTTTCCTGTTATAGAAAGTGTTGTTTTTTCCCCATGGAAAACGCCGCCCACTCCTAGCGTGTGTAGCGGTGCATATGATACTCGAATATTATCTGCAAATGTATTACCATTATCTAATAACCATGACATTACAAATTGATAATTAGTTCTAATAGAGAAAAAATTAGTAATTTGTTGGTCTGATAGCACATCGAACCCAGAATAAAAAGCTTTTCCGATATTTAACGGTTTCCATACACCAACTGCATCTGCTTGCCATTGTATTTTATCAAAATAATAATTTGTAAACACTGCCAAAGAAAAAGGAAGTAGCATTGAATGCATATTCAATACTACTTCTCCTCCCACACCATGCTCACTATTTAAACTAGGGTTCCCACCAGAAAAATACAAATCGTTTATTGTTGGAAATTGATGAAGCCTATACGCGTTTAATGAAAGCGTTCCTTTGCTAAACCCATATTGTAAACCAATCTTTGGGACAAAAGAAACATTACGCTCACTGAAGGTAACCGTAAGTGGCATCAAAATCGAAAAATTATCCTGAATATGAATTGCGGTAGTACTTTTTAAAAAGCCACTAAAAAAAAGACTTTCTTGTATTTGAGTTGAATCTAGCATATCAGTTGTTATATGTAAGCCAAAATCTTGTTCAAATGCATCATTTGTAGAATAATGAGCGCTAAGCATTGCTTGTAGAGAATTAAGTAAATGTGCATCTTCGCTTGCAAAAGCACCGTGCGTATCATAAAATTGTGTATTTGAATCATACTGGATGCTACTTGAAAAGCCCCAATCATTAAAAAGCTCTGGCATGTTAAAATGTACTAATAAAGAATTGTTAAAGTCTTGTTGATACCCTAAAAAAGGAAAGGCTGTAAGTACCGCTCCGTTAATATTAGAGTCTCCAGCATAAAATATATTTCGAACTAATAATTCATTTCCGTTGTTAAACAAATGTGAAACTTGTAAAGAAGCACTACCATTAATAATACGAGCATCTGTCATTTCTCTTTTCTTTCCACTCATATCTTCATACGCAAAGGCATTATTTGCATATGTTACACTTCCATCAAACGAAAAAAGATTTGCATTATTAGCAAGTGCTATACCAGTCTTTAATTGGCCCCTATCAAACGGGTTATTAAAATAGGTTGCTGCAGAAACATCAAAATATGCATTTACTCCCTCAAATTGCTTTTTAGTTACTATGTTTATTATGCCGCCTACACCGCCTTCTACTGTTGCATCTGATATAAAAGCCCCCTTAATAATTTCAATGCTCTCAATCTGAGAAACAGAAATTGAATTAAAGTTTGCCTCTGCATTCATTGCAGAATTAACCGATACTCCATCAACAGTTACTATAATATCTTTTCCTCTAAACCCGCGAAGTGTCACTCCCCCAACAGTACCATAACCACCATTTGACTTTACAGTTACACCCAGCGACTGCAAAAGACTAATGGTATTTTCAGGCTTTAATACGTCAATTTCTTGAGATGTAACAAATATCCTCTGTTCTTGCGTATTCCCCTTCACGAGTAAGTCAATTTCTAGGGCAGTATCAACTGCTTGCTGTGCAAAAATCCTTGCCGAAAGTACTAAAAAAAAGACCATTATGTTATTTTTACCCTTCATATCTACCTCACATGTTGCTCTATCAGTGTAACCTAAAACGAATTTAAAGTCACGAGAAAGCAAAAAGTAGTAAATCAAATAATTAGCATAAAACTTAAAAATATAAAAAAAACCATTCAGAAAATGGACTGAATTGCCGAAAATGAAGTATATTGTATTATGTGGGAGAAAGGGAGACAGTGATGGCAAATACTTGCGATTTTAAGTCGCATAAAAAAAAGGATGCTCATAATCATCTCAATTTGGGAATGCGCTATAGCAAATATGTCCCTTGGGCAGGATTTTCTATTCCTAATTTTCCCCGAAAGCTCACTGGGCTTACTGAGATGCATGAAATTCTAGAAAAATATACTCGACCTCGAAGTGCTACTGCAAAAGATGTTGAAGATCTTATTACAATGGCCGTTGAGACAGCCATTGAAGATGGGGTAACTATCCTTGAAGGCAGTGCAGATATTGGTTTTGTTCACCATTTTGGAAGCGTAGATAAATTTCTCATTGCAATAAAAGCTATACATGACAAGTTTAAGTCAAAGATAGATTTTCGACCAGAATTGGGAATGGGTAAAACGTTTGATTTTAAGTTAATTCAAAAATGGGCTCCTGCATGTATAGAAAGCGGAATCTTTAAAAGTATCGATTTGTATGGCCCAGAAGTATTAGATGGCCTTGAAAAATTCAAGCCTTTTTTTGATCTATCCGAAAAAAAAGGCTTAAAAACAAAGGCTCATGTTGGCGAGTTTTCTGATGCAAAGTCTGTTCAAAAAACTGTTGAATGTTTTGATTTACAAGAAGTACAACACGGAATTGGTGCAGCACAAGATGCGTCTGTTATGAGTTTCTTAGCCAAAGAAAAGACACGTCTTAATGTATGCCCTCAAAGTAATGTCATGTTATCTGCCGTAAAAAGCTTAGAAGCTCACCCAATAAAAAAACTATGTGATGCTGGAGTAAATGTTACAATTGCCACTGATGATGTTTTATTTTTTGACAAAACAGTAAGTGAACAATGCGTTGACTTAATTAAAATTGGCATGTTTAGTAAAAATGAAATCGAAGATCTTTTGAAAAAAAGTATTATAAATTAATAAAGAACTTTCCTAAAGCATAAAAACACGCTGGAGTATTTCAGCGTGTTTTTTATTTTACTTTCTTGCTTTCCCCTTGCTCCAAACAAAAAAATAAGCTACAATATAGTCATGGCGCATATTATTTCATGGAATGTTAACGGTATTAGAGCCGTAGAAAAAAAAGATTTTTTAAGGTGGTTACAGTCAAGTAATGCCGATGTTGTTTGTTTACAAGAAACAAAGGCTAATCCGTCTCAACTATCTGATAATTTATTAAACCCTCCTGGCTATAAAGTTTTTTGGGCTTCTGCACAAAAAGCAGGATATTCAGGAACAGCAATTTATTGTAAATCTGAACCCGACCAAGTTACAACAATGGGAATTTCGGATTTTGACAATGAGGGAAGAACGCTTGCTGCCCACTTTGGGAACACTGTTGTAATAAGTGCCTATTTCCCAAATAGCCAAGAGGCAGGAGCTCGACTTGGGTACAAGCTAGATTACTGTAGCGCAATGCTTGATTTTTGCAATAACCTTGTTTCCAAGGGTAAGAACATAGTACTTTGTGGGGACTATAACATTGCTCACACTCCTATTGACCTTGCTCGCCCAAAACAAAATGAGGGGAATCCAGGGTATTTACCCGAAGAACGGGCATGGATGGATGTGTTTACACAAGAAGGCTACGTAGATACTTTTCGCCACTTTTGCAAAGAACCAGATCAATACAGCTGGTGGAGCTATAGATTTAAAGCGCGCGAAAAAAATCTGGGGTGGCGTATCGACTATGCATGTGTAAATGAGACGTTTATGTCTAAAGTGGAAGATGCTTCAATTTTGCAAAGTGTTATGGGCTCTGATCATTGTCCAGTCACTCTAACTATAACTGATACATTGTAAGCATGCCTAGAAAAAAAATCAGTATTGCATTTCACTTTCCTATAACGTTATTCTTCTCCATTATATGCATTACTGTTTTTACTCTTCATAATTCCCCTTACCAAGGAATAATCGACTCATTTTTTACTGTAGGTGGCAATGCCTCAAGTGCAACGCCTTTCGATGCCACATCACTCAGCGATTATGCATCCTTAATTTTGCATATTTTTGGACACAACACATGGCCTGTTCTGTCAATAAATATAATATGCATTTTATTACTTGGGGGGAATGTAGAGCTCGATTATGGAAAAACTCTTTTAGTATTGATGTATTGCATTTGTGCATTTATTAGTGGAGTATTAAGCACTATTCTCGTTCCGAATCACCTATTAGGCTCTCAAGGAATTGTTGTTTTATTAATCATTTTATCAATTCTATCATCAGCAAAAACAAAATCTATATCTTTTAATGTGATTCTTGTTTTAATTATATATCTTGTTTCTGTGCTATTTTATTTTGATACTAACCCTTTAATCGTAAAAATTATCCCTATTATAGGTGCCCTCTGTGCTTCTATCATTGGATTTGTTGATTTTTTTGATTACAGTAAGCCAACTCCAAGAAAGCGTCGTCAGAGTCAACAAAAAACAGCTGACTCTTAAGTATTATATTCGCCATTTTTATATTTTTTAAGCCATCGTTTTAAAGGTTCTAACCAATAATCTGAATACTTTCCCTCAAGTAAAAGTTGTTCAAATAAATGATGCAAATGTGCCTTAATATCCTTCTTTGCCTTTGGCGTGATATTTGTCTGATCCTTAAATAAGGTATCCATAAATAATACGGCATCTGTAATACTAAACATAGTTGATATGGCATCTGTCATCATATATAGCGCTGCTGGGATGCAGTTTACGCTGTGCTGTTTAATATAAAGCACAGTCTCTCCAATTTCAATGGCACCTTTAAATAACTCTTCGTTATATCGGTTTTTTTCATCATCTGAAAAGCCCATCTCATCAAAAGCTTTTCGGAAATAGGCATACGTTAAAACTACCACTGCTATATGCAAACTTGGAACACATAAATAATGTGGGTCAAATCTTCTTATAGCATCAAAATGCTTATCTCTATAGTCTTTTGCAGTGGGCCTCTTTGTTGTTGTCATTTTATATTTATAAAACGTAGAAGCTTGGTGATATATATCGGCTACTAAGTGCAAAAACTCACTTACATACTTTAAAGCTCTTTTTTTATCCTTCACTATTAAAACTGAAAGTGGCCGAACCCAAAAAAACACAAAGTCTAAATAAATGCCAACGAGCGATGGCACAAACGGAACCTCTGCATCTAATTCATTATCAACATCAATGATTTCTATTTTACGCCAACCCCACTTTACGGTAAACTGCAATAAAAAAAAATCAAAAATTACAATTCTCATATATCGCAAAGTTTCTAAAGCAGTTTTCAAATGCGTAACAATATAAAAAATTGCAATATTAGGAGAAATGTCTTTTATTAATAAAATGCTTTTATCGTTATTTTTTATCATTACATAACCTTTATAAGACTAGATATTTTGTACATTTTTGAGTGTATCACAGAAAACAAATAAACACAAGGA
>CAYJGO010000064.1:0-1009 GCA_964369855.1 uncultured Treponemataceae bacterium
ATGCTTTTTTAATTGATACAATTCATCTTTTCGATGATGTTGATGCAAAAAGAACCGAAGTGGTTGTAAGCGATGGAAGTATTGAAGTTGCTTTAAGTGATCAAACTGTTGCAGCGTATACTCCTTTATACCGTTACGAATTAGATGATTCTAAACTTCAGTCTGATAATACATTAATATTTATTAAAGATTTAGATACATACAGAGGCTATAATCCTAGTCTTTATGTTAGCACAATAGCTCAGTTCACTGGTAATAGACTAGCCCTAAGTAATCAATTTACAAAAAATCTTTATAAAAAAAAATCTAGTGTCACTAAGAATCTACGAGTGAGTCCATATATTTCAATGGGATGTATTTCTCTGATTGATGGTTATGAGGTTGATTCATTAATGTATGGCAATTCTATTGAGTTCGATTTTACTGAGAATATTTCTGCAGCAGTAGCCTATGATGGATCATATCAATACTATGAAAAAACTAATATGTTTCAAAATGGGCTTAGTGTAAGACTAAGTAATAATTTAAACTTTAATAATTTTTTTGTTAATACAAGTTTAAATACAATGGGAAATTTTATTAGAGCCAATACTATGTATGGGCTAGATACTTTTCCAGTACTTTCTGCTGGAATAGGTTCAAATATTGGTTATGAATATAGGATTAATGATATCTTCATCCTTACGACTAGTGCCATGGGAACTTATATTTTTTCAAAATCATTTGACTATACAAGTTCACAAGATTTTGTAATAAACACAAACGCACTACATTCAGTGATTGCATCACCAACCCTCATGTTAACAAGTGAATTGAATAATTCTATAATACTATATGCACTAGCACAAGGGAGTTTTAATTTTAATTTTGGTGGAGAAGTAAATGTTAATGCAATTGTATTACCCGCCATGGGCGTAGGTCATAGCATAAACTATGCTCTAGGACTCAAAAAAAACATCTTAGACTCACATATTCTTAAAGTTGAACTTGCAGGTAGTAATATAAGTGT
>CAYJGO010000064.1:1019-9437 GCA_964369855.1 uncultured Treponemataceae bacterium
TTTTAGTTTTTCTATTTCTACGGCCTATTAATTGTTATGAGTTTTAAGGTTGTTTTTTTTTAACAATTCGGCTATACTCATAGTAGTATGTTTAATAGTTTAACTGGAATAATTACAAATAAAATGCCCCAAGCAATATTTCTTCAACTTGGTGGCGTAGAATGGGATTTAATGGTACCTGATACTGCCCTAGATATTCTCCCGCCCATTGGCAACGAAGCTACACTTTATACGTGGCTTTACCATAAAGAAGATTCAATGAGGATGTTTGCCTTTTCAAGTACCACTGAACGCTCAGTTTTTTTAGATTTAATGAAGGTAGATGGTGTAGGCCCGAAAGCTGCGATAAAAATTTTATCATCAATTACTGCAAATGAACTAGTTGATACTCTAAACTCTGATGATATGGCCAGGCTAGAAACAATCTCTGGTATAGGTAAAAAAACAGCTCAAAAAATGATGCTAGCTTTAAAAGGAAAATTACACTTAGAAGATGGAGCAATATCAAAATCTACTTCAAGCCGCTTGGTACAAACATCTCCATGGGAAGATGTAATAATGGCCTTAGTAAACATGGGGTATGAAAAAAAACAATGCGAACAGGTAATTTCAAAACTCCTTGATGAATTGAAAGAAGATGAAGATTTTACTTCTAAAAATAGGACAGGGCAAGAAGAGTTCCTGTTTCGACGAGCAATTGTAGATTTAGTCTAAAGGGATGATTATATGAGTGATGGGATTGTACGCCCAGATAGCGTGCTACCTGATGATGAAAATGATTTTAATTTACGTCCACAATTTTTGAATGAATTTTTGGGACAAAAAAAAATTAAAGAAAACTTACATGTATTTATTGAAGCTGCAAAGTCGCGAAGAGAAAGCTTGGACCATCTTTTTTTAATAGGGCCTCCAGGCCTTGGAAAAACAACCTTAGCACAGATTACTGCTCATGAGTTAGGAGCAGATTTTAAGGTTACTTCTGCACCAGCGCTTGATAAGCCAAAAGATTTAGCAGGAATTTTATCAACTGTTACAGAGAAAACTGTTTTCTTTATTGATGAAATTCATAGATTAAAGCCTGCAATAGAGGAAATGTTATATATTGCAATGGAAGACTATGAACTCGATTGGATAATTGGGCAAGGAGTTGCAGCACGAACGGTTAGAATACCAATACCAAAGTTTACCCTAGTAGGTGCAACAACCAAAGCAGGTATGGTTTCTAGTCCTCTAATAAGTCGATTTGGAATTGTTCAACGGTTTTCATTTTATGAAACAGACGAACTTGCTAGTATTATAAAGCGAAGTGCTAGTATATTAAATGTAACAATAGATGATGAAGCTGCAACACTAATGGCACACTGTTCTCGAGGAACACCACGTGTTACTAATAGAATCTTACGACGAATGCGGGATTTTGCTCAGGTGTTTTCAAATGGGCATATAACAAAAGATGTTGTTATTAGTGGGTTAAAACGTTTAGAAATAGATTCACTTGGATTAGAAAAGCATGACCGAGAAATACTTAAAACTATAATGATAAATTTTGGGGGCGGGCCAGTAGGTGCTGAAACCCTAGCTATCTCAATAGGGGAGTCGGTTGATACCTTAGAAGATTATTATGAACCCTTTTTAATTCAATCAGGATTAATACATAGAACCCCAAGGGGTAGAATGGTAACAGATAAGGCATATGAACATTTAGGAATGGAAAAGAGTAAAAGTAATGTTAACGAAAGATTTTTATTTTAGTTTACCAGAAACTTTAATAGCACAGCATCCTTCACAAGTTCGGGGGGATGATAAACTTATGCTTTTGAGTAAAAAAACTGGGCAGTTAGAACATAAACGCATGTCAGATTTATTCGACCTTGTAGACTCAAACACTTTGATGGTATTTAATAATTCAAAGGTACGAAAGTCTAGAACATTTGCAGAAAAAATATCACAAAATTCTATTAATTCAGAACCCACAAAACCAGTAGAGTTTTTAATTTTGGAAAATGTGAGTAGAGAAAATAATAAGAATGAGCTCTGGCGCTGTATGGTCAAAAATGCAAAAAAGCAAAAGGTCGGCAATAGGTATAGGTTTTCTGATGGCACAGTGGGGACTATTATTGAAAATGAAAATGACATAGGTACAGAATTTAGGACTTTATCATTTTTAAGTCCTGATGGCTCGGCGTCGCTTAGTGAAAGCTGGTTTAATAAAAATGGACATATTCCCCTACCTCCTTATATTAAACGAGAAGATGATGAGATGGACAGTGAAAGGTATCAAAATGTGTATGCAAAAGAAACAGGGTCTGCTGCTTGTCCTACAGCTGGCCTTCACTTTACGAGTGAGTTATTGAATAAGCTACAGATAAAGGGGATACAGATTGCGCATGTAACGTTACATGTAGGTTTGGGAACATTTTTACCTGTTCGATCAGAAAATCTTGAAGAGCACACAATGCATAAAGAATATTACGAAATTACTGCAGAAAATGCTCAAATTATTAACGATGCAAAAATGTCTGGTAAAAAAATTTTAGCAGTAGGAACTACATCCGTTAGAGCACTTGAGTCGAGTTGGGATACAAATAGAAAGACTATAATTTCAGGCACTCAGTCTACAAGTATTTTTCTGTACCCAGGTAGCACATTTAATGTTGTTGATCAACTTTTTACTAATTTTCATACTCCTGAATCAACACTTTTAATGCTTGTAAGTGCTTTTGCGGGTAAAGAAAACATTTTTAATGCATATCAAAAAGCAATTGAAGAAGAGTATCGCTTTTTTTCATATGGTGATGCTATGTTAATTCAATAGATTAATAATGTTTGAGTTCTTCTAATGATTGTTCTAATAAGTTCATAAATTGATCTTTTTGAATTTTATCATTTTTGTTTTTCATTGCATCTTCAAACATTTTTGATGCTTTTTCTAGCAAATTAAATATTTCTTTATTAGTTAATGGTAGTCTACTTCCAATTAATGTATTTTCGAGCTCTCTACTTCTAAAGACAATATCTCCTGCATATGCAATGCGTAGGTCATCTAGTAAAGCGCCTTTACTAGAGTCAGCTAAGAACGTAAATGAAGCACCATTTAAGAAAGATCTGCCAATTTTTTTGTATATAATTGTTTGCCAATTATATACGGGTACTCGGATTTTTGTTAAAAAAAAGCCTTTATCCAAGCCATAAAATTTTGATAGACTTATATGGCGTGTTTCAGAAGAACTCCGTAACTCTAAACTAGCATCTAAAGCAAGTAGAGGTGAGTACAAACTTAATTTGTGTTTTAAATAACATATGTTTCCACCTATTGTTGCAGTGTTTGCAATTGTATGTGTAGCACAGGTTGAAATTGCTTCAAAGAGAGGAGAAGGTAAGCGCTTTTTTCCTAGTTCTAGCATTTGATTAAAGGTAACAGATGCACCAAACTCGATAAATCGCTCAGTTCTATTTACTTCTTTGAGCTCATCAATATTACCAATAAATAAACATGCAACAGGTAGTTTTATACTTGTTCCGTTGTAGTTTTTTTCGCATAAAGTAGATCCTGCAATAATTTCAAGGTTAGCAATGTTTTTTAAGTGATAGAGAACTTCATTTACAGTTTTAGCATTTATTATCTTAATTTCATTTTTTTGCATATGTTTCTTTCCATGTCCTTTCATACCGAATATCAAATGCTTTGTAGACACTATCAAAAATTTTTTCTATATTGGTGCACATACAGGTAAATGGACTTAGCTGTCTATGAATATCGCTTCGAGTGGGAGTTACTTCAGTGTTTATTATTTCATTAATTGCAAATACTTTGCTTGCATTACAGAATCCGCATAAGTTAACATCTGCATTTTGCAACCCAAGAATAACATCCTCATATTCTTTTGTAGTAGAAAAATATTCTAATGTTACAATTATCTGATTATGCACTGCCCCAATAGGAACTAGACATGATAAAATTGGCTTGTTATTAACAAGAACAGTGCATGCCCCGCATGAACTATCTGAGCAACCACATTTTACCGATACTAAATTATTTTTTCTTAAGATATGTAGTAATGTTTCATCGCCATTGCAGTCAATTGTAGAAAGTTTCCCATTTATTGTAATGTTAATTAGCATCAATGTTCTCCTCTTGAGCTGTCTCATTTTCGCTAGTTGTAGTTTTGACTTGTAGTTTTTCACTGTATTTATGAATACAAGTTTGTGTAATTGGAAAAGTAGTAAAATTATTACGTAATGCTTGCGATAAGGCATTTGTTATTGCACTTGGTAAAGCGCTGTATACCAGCTCTCTTATTTGTTTTGGCTCATCATTGCTATCAATAAAACTTACAGATACATCTGGGTCACAATCGATTAATCCTTCATACGATGCATATAGGATTTGTTTAACACAACTTTGGACAGCATATCGAGCCCTGCGCCTATTCATAATTTTACCTGCATCAATAGATACCCAGATGCTTCGAATATTATAACAATATGTTGGAATATCTAGTTCAATTTCACAAACAATTGCAATCCATGAATATGCATAAAAAGGCTTTCCCACAAGTTTTGTATTATCCCAAGTTTTTTTATTTAAAAGATTAAAACTTCTACTAACTTTTATGGGAAGAGCTTGATAAAATCTAAGCTTTTGTAATGCTAAACATGCTTTTTTTAATAATTGTGATGTAATATATATATTATTAAGCATAGTTTCTGGCAGGTTAGAGTGTTCATTGCGTATAAAATTAGAATCGATAGAAACATCATCTTTATCAACAGAAAGAATTGTACTAGCAATTTCCTTCCAAATTTCTGAAATTGCATTTGAGGAAGTGAGGACCTTAATAATTACTTTACCATTCATTTCCATTGTAACTTCTATTTTTTGCAATGTAGAATCAGAGATGGCGCCTAAAAAAACATTCCCCTCATATGCAGTTGCAAGGCCAATACCGCGTAGGGGAAGATAGGTTAATTTTGAATATTGGTTAAGTGAATATGTTGTGTGTTTTCTAAAATAATCGCTTTTTTCAGTTACCTTCTGGAGAACTTCTTTATATGTTGGTTTTTCTATATGAAAGGGGAACTTTTTTTCATTGGTATTAATATTTTGCAATCGCACTTCTACAGGGTCTAAATTTGTTTCACTCGCAATTTTCTGGATGTGATTTTCCATAGCGAAAAAACCGTTATAATCTAGCCAGCGCATAATTGAACTTGCAGGTGGATTATTCGAAAAACGTACTTGTGCTTCAATATTAAATTTTTTCAATTCATACATTGCTAGTGATGAAACAATAAGTCTATCTAACATTATGTGAGAAAATGGATTACAAGAACCTGCGTCTACATCAATTTTTACATCGCAATGCAAGATTCTACCATGGATATCAACATCTGAACTATGCTGTATGTTTATTGTGTGCCTAAAATCATCATAGGCCTTTTGCTCTTCGGGAGATAAACTTAGTAACACTGTTTTGCCTGTCCAAATAGAAGCTAAAGCACATTGAACTGAAAGAAGGGTATTATTCCATGGTACATTTTTATCTGACAGGGGCATTTTTGTTTTGTGTATTATTATTTTATCTGTTTTATATCCTGTTGCTGCACAAAGATTATTTTGTAAATTGCTAAACCATTGCGTTGGTGTATACACAATTATATTTTCATTATTAGAATAGCACAGTGCCCCATTTGTTTCTTGTGTTTCATTAATATCAAGTTTTATTGAGTATTCTGTTTGAACAGATATAATCTTAGACTCTCTTGATTTTTTTGAACTGCCATATGATATGTTTCGCTTAATGATAGTTGCATCGGTATTCGTTTTTTCAGTGAACTCTTCTGTGAATGTTATTTCTATCGAAGATAAAAGACGACAAAGACGTGTATAATCTGGGCCTACTAAAATACCAATTGGTTCACCTTTATATGATATCTTATCGTGTGCAAAAATAGGAATTGTATTTTCAAAAACAGTGATTGTCTTCTCATGGACCAAATCATCTGATGTAAAGAGTGAATAATTCTGTGGTAGCCTATTGCATTTTATTGATCTTATAGTCCCTGAGGAAACAGGACTACGCACAAGAACTGCAAAAAAAGTGGTTTCATCATATAAGTCACTATAAAATGAAGATGTAGAATGCAGAGTAGTTTTAATATCTTTGTCTTTTTTTTTGGCCATGCTATTCCTTACACATATACACTCTATAGTATTACTTTCATATTATTAGTTTTGTGCACAACGTATATATCTATCATATCACAAGGTTTGATTTTCATCAACTTTTTTTCGCTAACATTAAAAAAAAATATTCCGATAATTAATTGAGGGTATATAAGTGAAATCGAAATTTTATACATGTTTGTTTATCATTATATTATTCATAGGTACTCATGTATATGGGTCATCAGTAGTGATACTCATGGCACAACATGATGATGATAAAGAAGCGCTACGAGAAACCACCTATTTACTTGAAAACGGAATTATGGATATTCTATTTGAAGGTGGATATATTGTATCTAGTTTGCCTTCAAATATAAACATAAAGGTTGAGGCAAATACAAAACAATCAATTCTACGAGCAAAAGAAGGCTTTATGAGTTATGTTGTATTTGTAACAGTTAATTATTATTCCTTTGGTATGGAATATGATGAATCTATTACTTTAGATGATATTGAATCAATAAATATATCTATTGTTCGCACATCAGATTCTGCTATTATTCATGAGGTTAATAATATAGAGCCTCAAAAAAATGAAGGAGAAACAGATTTACTAGCTGTTAAAAGATTTTCGGGTGAACTTGGCTTTGAAATAAAGAATATTCTTGATAGAGGGGAAAAATAATGAAGAAAAGTATAATAAGCGTAATCGCAACAAGTTTGGTTATTACATTAGCATTTACAAACTCAACACCATCCATAGAGGGTAGGGCACAAGTAGCACAAGAAGGCGAGCTGCCCCAAGGAATGTATATAAAAGCTAATACATTTTTGCCTGGCGATTCTGTAATTATTACAAATCCATCTACAAAGGTAAGTGTCGAAGCACTTGTATTTGAAACAATTGATGTTGGATTAGCAGCCATTATCTCTGATGAAGTGGCAGAAAAACTCTTTATCACAAGTAATTCAGACTCAATTGTGCAAATTCGTAAAGTTGTGGCTCAAGCAACTATTCCAGAATATCCAGTGTATAGTACACCAACAATTGAAGATATTGCATTAGATGATTCACAAATATTTATTGAAGCAGAACCAATTACGGAAGAAGAAGCACTAACTGTAGAAGGCATAGATACTGTTCAAGAAGAAATTGAAGATGAAATTTTTGAGGATTCTGTTCCAGAAATTACTTATACACTTGTAGATGAAGCTGAGGAGGTGGCAGAAGAATCTGTATATACACCATTTTCTGACATGAACTCACTGTTTTTAGATACGGATAGTTTGGTTAGCCAGCCAACACAAGATGAAGCAATTACTGCCACTGAAGATGATTATTATGGAATTTTTGATGAGCCAGAAGTAACATTTGAGCCAGAGTTTTATGTAGAGCCAGAAGAAATTGTAGAAGAAACAACTCTTGTTGAACCTGAAGTTATTGAACCGATTGTTGTTATTCAAGAGGAAGAACCAGTACTAGAGGATGAAGTAATTAAAGAAACACCAATAGTAGAACCTATTGTTCCTGAAGTAGTTGTAGTTGAACCTATCGTTGAAGAAGAAAGCACAACAGAGGTATATGATATATATGCCTATACTCCAGCAACAGAGCCTATTGAAGAAGATATTATTGATAAAACTCCTATATTTACCGGTAACTTTCAAGATTATATAGTTGATTCTATCGAAGCAAAAAATGGAAAAAATTATTATGTACAATTAGCAACATATAAAGATTCAAAAAACATTGAATCAGTATTGTCACAGTATGCAGATAATTATCCTTTTTATCTTGTAAAATCTGATGTAATTGCTGGTGCATACCAAGTAGTCATTGGTCCATTAACAAAAGACGAGTATACCGTTGTTTTAGAGCGATTTAAGAGCTATGGTTATACTGATGCTTTTTTACGTATAGCTAATTAATGTTCAAGCCCACCATTTGGTGGGCTTTTTTAAGAAATATAGGGCTTTAAAACATACACGACGAATTTGGATATTAATTAGTCTGTATACATAAAACTAAACTGGTCAAAACAAATAATTTAATTAATACAAAAAAAGGCATTTTCAAGGTCTCTTGAAAATGCCTTTTCTATGTAATAAGTGACAATGATGTCACTTACTATATAATTAACAAAAGTTTGCTCCACCTTCTTTTGGTGTGTTTTTAAGAACTGCTTGTGCTGCAGCTACTCGAGCAACTGGTACGCGGAATGGAGAACATGAAACATAGTTTAGTCCTG
>CAYJGO010000065.1:0-9395 GCA_964369855.1 uncultured Treponemataceae bacterium
ATTATCAAAAAAAACTTTTTGAGCTTAGAAAAGATGGTGTAAATAGGGTTTTAGAATTAAAACAAGAACTATTTATTGCTAAAAAAAACAAAATGTTGGATGCGGTACAAAAGCAAAGAGTTGTTTCTGAGCACAAAGACAATATTGCTCTTGCAAAAATTGTAGCTAAAAAGAATAGATCAGAAGAAAAACGACTTGAAAAAGAAGCTGTCGCACATGCAAATACAATAGCAAAAAAATATAACGCCGATGTCATTGCAGAGCAAAATGCAAAAATAGCAAAAACAAAAGAAGAATACAAAAAAGAAGTTGCCGATATAAAAAAAGCTGGAGCGGAAGGAATACAAAAAATTCGTTCAGCATATATTGGAAAGCCTACAAAAGTAGATATCACCGCACTTAAAGAAGATATTGTTGCATATAAATATGAAATACAATCAGCTCTATTTGATGCTAAAAACCATTTTTCGACAAGGATATCTCTTTGCAAAGCTGAGAAAAAACAAGCTTTTGTTGACCATGTTCAGTTAAACAGGGCGTTAAGAAATGGGAAGGCAACTTTTAACGAGGATATCGTTCTAAATGCAAAGGATTATATTTATAATTTTACTGGTTCAAAATTCTTACTAGAAAACGGTCTGTATCTTGCAATTATAATTTTCTTTATCGTTTGTATTATTGTAGCTCCTATTTCTGGAAGAGGAAACTTATTATCTCTACCAAATATTTTCACTATATTAGAGCAATCATCAACTCGTATGTTTTTCGCCCTAGGTGTTGCTGGCCTTATTTTATTAGCCGGAACTGACTTAAGTGTTGGCCGCATGGTAGCACTCGGAGCTGTGGTTACAGGATTAATATTGCATCCAGGTATGAATATTGTTACCGTTTTTGGTCTAGGTCCATGGGATTTTTCTGCCATACCAATGCTATGGCGCCTTTTAATGGCTCTCAGCCTTTCTATAGCTCTTTGCGTTATGTTTAGCACCTTTGCCGGCCTCTTTTCTGCTAAGCTAAAAATTCACCCCTTTATTTCTACATTAGCAACTCAACTTATTATCTACGGGCTTTTATTTTTCGGGACAAGAGGAACTCCTGTTGGTTCAATTGATGGTGAAATAAAAGATCTACTAGGTGGACGATGGGTTCTCGGCGTTGTTAATGGAGAACTTGTTACATTTCCTAAGTTGATTGTTCCTGCTGCCATTGCCGTTATTATTGCATGGTTTATATGGAACAAAACAATTTTTGGGAAAAATATGTATGCCGTAGGAGGAAACTCAGAAGCAGCAAGTGTTAGTGGTATTAGTGTAACAAAGGTCACACTAGGTGTCTTTATTATGGCAAGTGTTTTCTATGGCTTTGGTGCATTTTTTGAAGCATTCAGAGCAAATGCTAGTGCAGGTACAGGTCAAGGATATGAGCTTGATGCTATTGCAGCTTGTGTAGTTGGCGGAATATCCTTCAGCGGAGGGATTGGAAAAATCGGTGGGGCTGTTTTAGGTGTTATTATCTTCACAGGACTAACCTACTGCTTAACCTTCCTTGGGATTGATACAAATCTCCAATTTGTATTTAAAGGCCTTATTATTATTGCAGCAGTAGCACTAGACAGTGTAAAATATTTAAAGAAAAAATAAAATCATATACAAACCCTCTAGTATATTAGGGGGTTTTATTCAAACACAAAAACTCCTTAAAAAGTATTACTCGAAAAAAAGTGTTTAATGCAAAGGTTATTTAAAAATGAAACAAATTTTAGTCGTAGATGATTCACGCATAATGCGTAGCATCGTTATAAACTCATTAGCTTCAAAAAAACTCCCTTATTCTTTTTTAGAAGCTAGCAATGGAAAAGAGGCTCTCTCTCTTTTAGAAAACAATGAAATTGATTTAATCTTCCTAGATTGGAACATGCCTCAACTATCAGGTCTCAATTTTTTAAAACATGTTCGCGCAACTAAAAAACATGAAAACTTGCCAATTGTAATGGTAACAAGCGAAGCTGCACGATATAATGTAATTGAAGCCCTAAAGGCTGGGGTAACAGCCTACCTCGTTAAACCTGTAAGTGTTGATAAGTTTGTAAAAACTCTAAAGGAAATTAATTTTTATTAAATAAAGAATTTATCAAGGATGGCGTAACAATGGAAAAATATACACAACCATTTATAGCAACATGCAAGCATGTTTTTCGAGATTTTATTGGTGTAGATATAATAGCAAAAACTCCGTATTTTATCGATTCTACCGATGAGTTTAAGTGGGATATTTCTGGGATAATTGGCTTAGCAGGGGAAGTTCAAGGTGCCGTTGTTCTATCACTGAAAAGTGATTTGGCAATGATGCTAACAGAACGCTTAACTCAAACACGTCATACTGAAATGAATGATGATGTATATGATGCAATTGGCGAAATAATCAACATTATAGCTGGAAATGTAAAAAAGGATCTAGAGGATGTTTTTAAAATAGTGATTTCTCTACCTACAATAATCAAAGGCGAAAATCATCACATGGTATGGTTAAAGTCACAAAGTACAAGAAAAATAACTATACCTTTTGAAGTTTTGAACACCCATTCATTTTGTTTATCTGTTTCCCTAAAAAAAGTATAGATTATGATTCCTGAGGAGAAGATTTCAATGAAAAAAACCTTAACTACATTAAATAAAGCGCGAAATGATCTTTATTACTATGGACTTAAATTCTTATCGGCTGGGCATTATGAACCTGAAATTGCAAACGCTGAAAAGATGGATTTAGTAACAAAGTACATAATTTTTAATGCTTTCCTCATAGTTGGGTTCAGTATTTTTGTACCGTTTACTTTTCTTACTGCTACTATGGAAGATGCAAACTACATTAACATTCTTCTATATTCTGTTTTATGTATTATTTTGTTAGCCCTATTTATATTAACTCGAACAAAAATTCGCTTCGCTGTACTTGCTACGATTTTAATCTATCTTTATGTAGCCTTTGTTATTTATATGCTCATCCAACACCCTACAGGCGGTTCTGCGGCTGCCTTATGGACTTTCATACTCCCACCTCTCGCATTTTATCTCTCGGGGAGTATTGGCATCATTCCATCCACAGTGGTTGCCCTCGCAATGATTTATGCATTTGGATCTGACCCAATTTTTTACCAAACAGACTTTACAATTCGTTGTTCTGTAATATATGCATTTACTGTAGCATTTGCTTCCCTTACATATAAAAGAACACAAGTTTTAAGTCTTTCATTAGTGAGAAGCCGTGAGCGTCTCAAAAATGAGCTAGATGAAATAGAAACCATGAAAGATAATCTCAATGTAGGAATTTTTTTATTAGATTCAAAATTAAAAATACAGCCTTTCTATTCTCGCTATCTTCCAATAATTCTCAGTACAGATAATTTGGATTATGCTGATTTTCTTTCAATATTATCAGCATCCTTGAAAAACAAAGAGATAAACTTATTAAAGGACTATTTTGAATTAGTAATCAACTCTACACACAATATTCAGACATTGCAAGATGTAAACCCTTTACAGAAATTTAATTATATTACAGATGAGGGAAAAGAAAAAATTCTTTCAATTACCTTTACTCAAATCCAAAGGCAAAATGGAGAAAAAGTAATACTTAGTGTTGCCCAAGATATTACAGCTGAAAGCAAAATGGAACAGCGCCTCGCTGCCGAAGAAGAACTGCGACAAACCGAAATGAATACCATGTTTGAAATAATGCAAGTTTCTCCTCAAATTTTACATGAATTTTTAGAAGAATTAGAAATTGAGTTTAAAAATATTAATTCAATCTTGAAAAACACCTCTCATTCAGTTTCCTTTGTATGCACAGAGCTTTATCAAAAAATTCATGCAATAAAATCAAATGCCCTTGTTATAGGACTAAACTCTGTATCAGAACGCCTACATGCCTTTGAGGATAAACTTTCATCTCTGATAGAACAAAATACAACTGACCACGAGAGCATGCTTGGAATAGTTTTTGAACTTGAACGGATAATGAAAATAAAAGATGATTTAAGAACTGTTTTAGAGAAGCTAACCTCATTTTCTTCCTCTGCAAATAGTTTTAATTCACCTTCAGATGTTTTGATCCAAGCGATAAAAAACACAATAGAAAAAGCAACCCAGAATGAAAAAAAGATTGTTTATTTTAACGTTAAAAGTCTTTACTGGGATGAAATAGAAGCTGAGTACCGGAAAATCTTAAAGGATATACTCATCCAGCTGACAAGAAATGCAGTTGCCCATGGCATAGAATCAACCGTAGAGAGAGAAAATAATAACAAAGCTAAAGATGCCAACATTACACTGTCTATAGAGAAGAAAAAAGAAACACTTGTTATAAAGTTTTTTGATGATGGGAAAGGAATAGACTTTGTTAAAGTCAAATCACTTGTAAAAGATAAAAAATTGTATTCAAAAGAATCAGATTTGGATAATCAAAATTTTTTAATTAAAGCACTTTTTTCTCCTGGTTTTTCTACGGCAAATAATAAAACATTACAAGCGGGACGAGGTATTGGCTTAAATCTTGTTTCAAAATATGTTAAGGACTACAAAGGTTCAATAAAGGTTAAAAGTACCTTAAATAAAGGAACATTGTTACTAATTGAAATTCCATATAAATAGCCTATTATATATAATTATATTTCAAAGTTATTGACCCTTGCTAAAATATCTTATATAGTTAAAAAATGCCAACTTAGCTCACCTGGCAGAGCAGCACATTCGTAACGTGCAGGTAGTGGGTTCAAGTCCCACAGTTGGCTAAAAAATGACCTTAGACCAAAGCGGCGGCGAACGAAGGTGAGGAAAAGTCGACGTCAGGCACGTAGGCGGCTTTTTTCAAGCACAATGAAATTACCTTTTATTTGTCTCCCTCTTCAATAAGGAATGCATCTTCTGAATCGTCTCCAATTGCAGACTTTTGTCTTTGCATGTATTCTTCACAATCAAGCGACAAATGCCTTACCTTCATGTCTATGCGCTCTTGCAACAAATTACGTACATACGTATCAATTATTAAACGAGCTGAATATGACAGATCTTGAGAAAATAATAAGACTAAAAATAGCTGCTCGTTTTCAACATAGGTTCGATATAGCGTTACATTTGTTTGCAGCAGTTTGCTTTTTAATTTTATTATAATGGAGTTTAAGTTTTTCGTGTTTGTAAAGAGAGGTTGCATCTTTGCAGATGTTACACAAAGCATCCCTGCTGAACTTATATTACTAATATTAAAAGAAAGACTATATCCTTTTATTTCATATTCGACAGAAACATCTTTTTCACACGAACAGTCTGCTCGCACAAAGTTTCTCCTCCCTCTTGCCTCATTAATATTTAAAATACTGTGTAGATAGTCATGTATTAACTCTTCATTTTGGGAAAGAGATACAAATCCTCCTGGAATTGCTGCATTAAGTAAAAAATGATTTTTTTCTTTCTCTCCTGCATAGGTAGACATTATCCCTATAATTAGATCTGAAAATATTTTATCATGGGAAAATGACGAAACAAAGTTGTACCATTGATCAATTAATAACTCTGTGTCTATACAAATAAAGAAAACAGAGTTAGAATATTCTTTTAAAATCGGTTTTGCATGTTTATAGCTAGTTAAGATATATATTTCGTACCCAGCCGTTGCAAGCATGGGAATAATTGAATCCTGGAATCCGGCAGGTGGATTAAGAAAAAATATTTTTCTCCCTAAATCAAGGTTACCTGTTTGCATCACTTCTCCTGTAATGTAATTAGCAGTTCATTACTCAGTTGAATTTTAGCACGCAATCATATTTCTTGCAAGTGGTAAACCCATAAAATTTCATATATATTTAATTATTCGCTTAATTATAAAAAGAGAGAAATAGCACAGTATACAAGCAAAATAGCCATAACCGTATTTGTAATTTTAGCATACTTGGAAAACAACTTCATAAAAAGCCTACCAAACCCTGTCCAACATAAAGTAGAAAAAAGTGTTATCATTACCAATATAAAAGCAAAAAAAATAATTCTCAATATATCGCCATGAAAGTATGGCAAGACATAAGCTTCCATTGAAACAATAGAATAAATATAGGCTTTAGGATTGATAAACTGTAGGGAGGCACCAATAACAAAGTTTGTTTTTTTATGATTTTCGGTAATTTTCTCTTTACTCGTAAAAGTCTTAAATGCAAGGTATAAAATATACAGAGCCCCAATTACAGTCATCGGAAAACGTATTTTTGGAATAAGGTGACTTATAGTACTTCCAAGCCATGCACTGACAAGTAGTAATATAAAGACTCCGATACAAACACCAAAATTAAACGAAATAGTCTTCTTTATACCTCTATACCTTCCATTTGTTAAACATATTATATTGTTTGGACCAGGTGTTATTGATGTAACCAGAGCATATAAAATAAAATTAAACCAGCTAAACAAATTTTCCTTCCTAAGTATCTAAACTAAAATGAAGGTTTAGTATAGCTACTATCAATCTCATTGTCAATTCCAAAGAGAAAATCCTATGGTGATAATCCACAAATAACATAGCGTTTTGGGGAGCATAAGCATACCTAGGATAGGTTTTTTTCGTGATCCCAATACAACGGGTATATAGAAAGCAAAACTTAATACGATTGCGATATAAAGGCTTCTCAACGAAGGTATATTAGCGCGATTTAAGAAGAACAGTAAAAATACCACGCACCCTTGAGCTACAAAGGGAATATTTCTGTATATTCCCCAAGCATAACTAGGCTCAGAACTAGACCATTGGTTGTAAGGTAGTATACATAAAAAAATTCTAATTATACAAAAGCTATATATTAGATAAGAACTCCACTCAAGCGAATACAAATTACATCCAATATGCCATAAAAACATATAAAAAACTGACATTGTAATTGAAGTAATCATTTTCCCATAACCTATGAAAAAGGGGGTTTTTTTACCCGTACATATTTGATAAATACGAGGAAGTAAATGTGTACTATCGCCAAACGCTAAAATGAGTGCCATTACGCCCCAAAATAATGTTTCCGGCCTCATAACAAGTAATACTCCAAAAATGAGTGCAAGTAAAAGGTAAACAATATCAAAATATATTTCCATATTTTTAGATTTCATTTTTTTTCTTCCTTTTTTTCTTTGTAAAAAACCTCTCGTGTTTTGGCTTTGAAATATCGAGCACATGAGTTGTTACTGCAATCCCTACAAAGCACAAAATGATTACTATAGAAACCTTTTTAGTAAGAAACATAGATATAAGCAAAGTTACCCACAAGAAACTCACACTAAATATGACAGTATATTTTGGAAGACCTCGACCATTTATATAACTTTGATAATAATAATTAATATATGGTATTTTTAACAAACGCTTTTGCAACGCGGGATGAGACGCAAATAATCCAACTCCCAATAGAAAAAAGGGAGTTGTAGGAAGTATTGGCAAAAAAATACCGATACTTCCTACAGCCAAGGCTATAAACCCCAAAGCAATTTTTAGAACAGTAATAAAATTAATATTTTTCTTCAGAGTTCATACCTTTTCTTATGCTTTTAAAGTTGCCTTATTCAAATCCTCATTTTTAAGTTTAGAAAGTTCTATTACTTTATCAAGATTTAAACCAGCAGCTTTTGTAAATCTTTCTCCATATTCTTTATCCGCCAAATAACAATGCACCGCATGCCTATATTTTATATTCTCGGTGCACGGAGCTATGTCACCTGCCGTGTTTTGGATAAGTATTTCTTTTTTTTCTTCCGCAAGCACTCTCCACAAGTCTCCACCTGCTTTAAAACAATCATCCGTTGGATCATCTTTTGGATCGTAGTGATACACAGCTCCAGTAATATCTAATGGTGGTTCCATTACCTCAGGCTGTGCAGACCAAACACCTTGACTGTTTGGAGAGTATGCAACTGTAGACCCATAGTTTCCGTCAGTCCTCATTGCTCCATCTCTATGATACTCGCTGACAGGCACTTTTGCTCTATTAACAGGTATATGGTTATGGTTAACTCCTAAACGATAACGTTGCGCATCCCCATAAGAAAATAATCTACCTTGTAAAAATCTATCAGGACTAAACCCAATCCCTGGTACCACGTGCGCAGGAGTAAAAGCAGATTGCTCAACTTCTGCAAAGTAATTTTCTGGATTACGATTAAGTTCTAATTCACCTACTTCTATTAATGGAAACTCTTTGTGTCTCCAAATTTTAGTAATATCAAATGGATTTTCGTAATGATTTTTAGCTTGGTCTTCTGTCATTATTTGCACATACAAGGTCCATTTTGGGTAATCTCCGTTTTCAATTGCTTCAAATAAATCTTTACCATGATATTCTCTATCCATACCATTTATTTTTGCTGCTTCTTCATTTGAAAGATTTTTTATACCTTGCTTTGTTTTAAAATGAAATTTACACCATACGCGTTTATTTTCTTTGTTATAGAAAGAAAAAGTATGTTCTCCAAAAAAGTGCATATTTCTAAAGGATGCTGGTATCCCCCTGTCACTCATTACAACAGTTATTTGATGGAAACATTCTGGAAGCAAAGTCCAATAATCCCAGTTACTTTGAGGTGACCTGCGTCCCGTTTTTGGATCACGTTTTACAGCTCTATTAAGATCAGAAAAGTTATGTACATCTCGAATAAAAAAAGTAGGAGTATTGTTCCCTACTAAATCCCAGTTTCCTTCCTCTGTGTAAAATTTCACAGCTACACCGCGAATATCTCTTTCACAGTCTGCAGCCCCTCTTTCACCTGCTACAGTAGAAAAACGTATAAAAACTTCTGTAGAAGTTCCTTTTTGTAAAACTTTTGCTTTTGTATATTGACTTATATCATGTGTTGCAGTGAATTTTCCGTAGGCGCCCCAACCTTTTGCATGCATACGTCGCTCAGGAATAACTTCGCGATTAAAATGTGCCATTTTTTCCATTAGCCACACATCAGCCATAGAAACATCACCTCTAGGTCCATTTGTTAAACTGTTCTCGTTGTCAGCTATAGGTGCGCCAACTTCATTTGTTAATTTTGAATTATCACCCATTCTCGTTCTCCTTATTAAATATAGTATCTTATAATTATATCATACGTTTGACAAATGCGGTAAAAAATTTGCATGCTGACAAAAATCTTCTTATAGTGTAAAATATGGAATGCTTAAAATAAGGACTACTTATGAGTGAAAATAAAATTTCTACCGAATTTAGTTTTGGTGGTTTATTAAAATATGCCTTTCCATCTACCATTATGATGATGTTTATTTCTTCTTATACAATAGTCGATGGCCTTTTTGTTGCTCGTTTTGTAAACACAGATGCTCTTTCTGCAATAAACATTGTATTCCCTCTACAACAATTATTTGGC
>CAYJGO010000066.1:0-9196 GCA_964369855.1 uncultured Treponemataceae bacterium
TAAAGATTAACAGTAATATATCCCTTTTTGATAAAAAATTTTCTCTTTTACCATCCTTTGTTATTACCTTATTATTTCATGTACTTATTATTGGTGGTGTATCACTGTTTACATATGATAATAGAATTGAAAGTAGTAGCGATAATATGCCCTTATCGGAAGTACAGCAAACGGCAGTACCTCAATTTATAGAATTTGTACTTAAAGATTTTTTATTTGAACCAAACGACGATGACATTATTGAACTTATAGAAAAAGAAATTGAAGTTCCTGTTATTGAAAAGCCAGAGCCCATACAAGAGGAAGTTCCGGTTGTGTTAGAAGCGCCTGAACCTGTAACAGAAGCTACAGAAAAAAGTACTTCATTTGATAATACCCAGCCTGTTACAAAGGCACTTGGTGTAGAAATTAAGCAAACATACATTAGCCAAGTTGTCGGAAAGCTTGCACAAAACAAATACTATCCAAAGGCAGAGCAAAACCGTGGGCGCGGGGGAAGTGTAAAAGTACGCTTTACTATTGACCCTAGCGGAACGGTAAAAAACCTTGCTGTTGTAACGCCGTCTAGGTATGCAAACTTAGATAAGGCTGCTCTTGAAACGGTGCTTCGCTCAAGCCCGTTTCCAGCTTTCGATGCAACTGAGAGTTTAGAAATTGTCTTATCTATAGATTTTAGCTTGGAAGTTTAGTATAGGTTTTACAAAATTAATAAGAGAAATATGCAACAAATATAAATAACACTCGGATTTATTTTGTTAAGTATTGGTTTGGGTTGCAGTGTTATGCCGCTTTTACCTAGAACGTCTTTTTTACTTTTTTCAGCTGTTAGTTACATTGTTTAGCCATTTGCCAGATTTTAGTCTAAAAATATTTGTTAGTGCTTTTAATATTTCTTCACTCATAAAGGCTGCATAAATGAGGAAGGGGGCTGCTTGAAAGTAAAATCCGACAAGAAGCCCAAAAGGGATTCCCATTAACCATAAATACGCAGAGTCTACTATTGCCGAATAAACCGTGTCTCCGCCAGAGCGACAAATGCCAACAATCATACACATATTAAATGATTTGAGAGGATATGTAAACATTAAAACGCGTAGCATCAAAGTAGCTTGCTCAATTATTTGTGGGCTTACATTAAAAAAATAGGGGAGAGCAAGAGAAATTGGTATTAGCAAGAGAGCAAAAACACAGGCTGCTAGTGGCATAAACCATGCAAAATGGTGTGCGTCTTTTATAGCGGCAATTTCATTTCGCTCTCCAATTTTCTTACCGATAATTATTGCAGCAGCATTTCCAACACCAATAAAAAATACCCAAGTAAGTTGAGAAACAGTACCTGTAATATTAAAAGCTGCAATGGCCGCGGTTCCTGTTCGGGCCATTATTACATTTTGCATAGTAATGCCGGTGCTCCATAACACTTCATTGATAATTACTGGAAATGCAATTCGTAGATAACGCGCTGTGTCTGTTTTAGTAAAAGAAAGGTATTTACTTATTTTTGTGACGACAGGGAGCTTTTTTTTGTATGCTATAGAAAAAAGCATAATAAATTCTGCAAGTCGTGCAATAACAGTCGCTGTAGCAGCGCCGCGTACTCCCAGTTGTAAGATAAAGATAAAAATATAATTAAAAATAACATTTGTAATGAGAGAGGTAATAGTAGCATATAGAGGTAGTTTTACTTGCTCGGTGCTTCTAAGAGCGAGTGAAAATGAAAAGCTAGTCCCCATGGGGATATAGCACAGTGCTACGATTCTGAGATACTCAGCACCGACCTTAATAACTAATGGATCTTTTGAATAGAGAGAAATAAGCCAAGATGGAAAAATAATAGCTGTTAGTGCAAAAAGAAAAGAAGATAAAAAAGCAAGGATAAGAGTTATCCCAATAGTTCTGTGTATACCATCTAAATCTTTTTTACCCCAGTATTGAGCTATAAAAATAGAGCCCCCAGAACCAACTCCAAATAAAAGGAGTGCTAGAAGGAAAAAAATTTGGTTTCCTAACCCAACTGCCGCAAGTTCTACTTCTCCTAGTTTTCCAATCATTACAGTGTCAATGAGATTAACAAGCGACTGTAAAAAATTTTGTAAAATTATTGGAAGGGCAATAACAAATAGGGTTTTATAAAAATTGTTTTTCATATTAATATTCTAATTTCTAAAGCTATGTATTGGAGCAGGAATCCTTCCACCACGATTAATAAAATCAGCACAGGAAAATTTGTTTACTGCCATTATTGGAGCTCCACCAAGTAAGCCCCCAAATTCAACCCAGTCTCCAACTTCTTTTCCAGGAACAGGAATAACTCGTACTGCAGTTGTTTTATTGTTGACCATACCTATTGCCATTTCATCAGCAATTATTCCACTTATTGTTGTTGCGCTTGTACTACCAGGTATGGCTATCATATCTAATCCTACTGAACAAACACAAGTCATAGCCTCAAGCTTTTCTAAGTTTAGAGCTCCTGCTTGTACCGCAGCTATCATGCCTTCGTCTTCAGAAACAGGGATGAAGGCCCCTGATAAACCTCCTACATGGGTACTCGCCATTACACCGCCTTTTTTTACCATGTCAGTTAACATTGCAAGAGCGGCTGTTGTTCCAGGTGCGCCAGTGATTTCAAGTCCCATAGCTTCTAAAATACGAGCAACTGAATCGCCTACAAAAGGTGTTGGAGCAAGAGATAAATCTAAAATTCCAAAAGAAACACCAAGTCTTTTTGCTGCCTCTGTTCCAACAAGTTGCCCCATACGAGTAATTTTAAATGCTGTTTTTTTTATCCCATCTGCTAAATCATCTAATGGGCGACCTTTATATTCTTCGCAAGCAGCAGCTACAACACCAGGGCCAGAAACGCCAACAGATAAAACTGCCTCTCCTTCCCCTGGCCCATGGAATGCTCCAGCCATAAAAGGATTATCTTCAGGTGCATTACAAAAAACAACGAGCTTTGCACAGCCAAGGCCATCTTTATCTTGTGTTTTATGGGCGGTCTTTTTTATTATTTCTCCAATATCTTTTACAGCATTCATGTTAATACCATTTTTTGTTGTCCCCAGATTTATAGAAGAACAAACTCGTTCTGTACAGGCAAGGGCATCTGGTATTGAGTTAATTAATCGTATGTCACCTGTAGTACAACCTTTTTGGACTAATGCTGAAAAGCCTCCAATAAAATCTACATTAAGTTCTTTTGCTATTTTATCTAGAGTTATAGCCCATTCAATATAGTTATCTTCATTAGAACTTTCTGCAATTAGTGCTATTGGAGTGACCGCAATTCTTTTATTTATTATTGGAACCCCAAACTCATGTTCAATATCAGTTCCTATTTTCACTAAATTTTGAGCATGCTTCATTATTTTGTCGTACATTCTTGTGCGACTTTCTTTTCCAGATGCTGAAGAGCAATCTCGTAGAGATATACCCATGGTGATTGCTCTAACATCGAGCTTATACTGCATAAACATGTCAAGAGTTTCTTGAATTTCTCGTGGAGTAAACAACATATTTTATTCCTCGTCTATGGATAATCTGTTCCAAACATCTGGGTCTTCTTGTCCTAAACACCAAAATCCTGTTTTGTTTATTCCCATGTCATAATACATTTTTGATCGCGCTTCAATTGATTCGGCGTCATCATAATAGGCAGTTACCGTTAGCGGTACTGTATAGGTGTATTTTAGGATATTATCTACACGTTGAATATTAGCTACATCATTTTCGCGTATTTGTCGTTCCATGCCTGAAAAATAGTATGCTCGATTAGCACTGACGTTTCCCCAAGTCCTTCCATAAAAAGGCTGACCCATTACCAGTTTATCCTTTCCTATTGCTTCTAGTGCATATTCAGCAACATTTTCACCCCAATCAAAAGATGCAACAGGTCCTGGTCGGCTATTACTCCAGTGCTCATCATAGGCCATTACAAATACAGAATCTGCAATTTTTGCAATTGCGGTGTAATCATAGGCATCTTTTGTTAAGTATCGCGTTCTAGCCGGAACTGCAACAGAAAGAATTCTTTTTTCAGTTTTATCAGTGCCAGGAAGTCTATCGAGTCTTCGTGAAAGTTCTTGCAAAAAAGAAATAAAATTAACTTTGTCATCAGCTAAGACTAATTCGTAGTCAATTTGCAATCCATCATAGCCTTGTTCTTCAACGGCATCGATTAAATCATTTATCAATGCTTTTCGGAAAGGGTATTTCGGATTTAATACCATGTGGGACATTCCATAACTATTACAAACAGCTACTAAATGTATTTTGCCATCAACAGTAGGGAGATTTTTTATATTTGGAACTCCAGTAAGCTCACCTTGGTGGCTTATGCTTGCTCCAAAGTATCCGATATCGGTAAGTGGGATGTCGTTTGATAAAGTGCCTTCTTCATCTTCTAAAACATATGCCCAAATTTCATTGAAAGGGACGGTATTTTCTACACTGTCACTTGTTCTTGCCTGGGCTTGTATTACTGGAGGCTTGACACATGACAGCAAAAAGAAAGAACTACAAATAACAAAAAAGGGAATACTTGATTTTTTCACTAGAGGCTCCTATATTCTATGCATGGCATTAAAAACATTTTCATGCATAATATGAATGCCAACTTTCATTTCGCTACTGATTTTTTCTAACTCTTCTCTTATTTCAGGAATCCCCATTTTGGAACCTTCAAAGTCTATCATCATCATCATAACAAAATTACCTGATAAAATCGTTTGAGAAATATCTATTATGTTAACTTTATGTTCGGCCATTAGTGCACTTACACGAGCAATAATACCCACTTGATCGGCACCAACAACCGAAACAATAGCATTAGATGTTGTATTCATGTTTAAAATTATAATGCAAAATCAATATTTTGTCATCATAAAATATGCTATATTTAGGACATATCGTTTAGATACAAGGATTTTATATCTTTTAAAAGGCGTTTATGCAAAAACTCTTTTTCCATTCGTAAAAAAGCATCTCTGCTTATATTTCTAGCACCGAAGCGTGAGAGATGATCAGTATATACCTGAGAATCTATAAGTTTTCCTCCACAGACAAAAAAATTTTCTGCAAAAGTTGCAAAGGCACATTTAGATGCATCCGAAACATATGAAAACATGGACTCTCCACAGAAAACTTGGCCTAGTAAAACTCCATAAAATCCCCCAGCTAGTATTTTGTGCCCATTTGAATCTAAGGCCCACGCTTCAAAGGAGTGGGCAAGGCCAAGGTGATGAAGTTCAGTATAACCTTCAATTACTTCATCTAAAATCCATGTTTCTTCTTGGCCTTCACGTTTTACCTGGGCACAATTATTTATTACTTGGGAAAAAGCGGTATTCATAGTGTATATAAATGGTTTTTTACGTAAAAGGCGTTGAAGACGTCCTGGAATATGGAGATTTTGGGGTAATAGGACAAAACGAGGGTTTGGTGACCACCAAACGGGGGATTCTCCTTTATTATACCAAGGAAAGATCCCTTGCAGGTATGCGGAAATCAACATCCCAGGTGATAAGTTCCCTCCAAACGCAATCACACCATTATCGCTGTCATCAAAAGAAGGAAATTGAAACCAATCATCAACAGGTAACCACGGAAAAACTTCTTTTGCTACTGGTGTGTTAGATTCCGAAATCATGCTTCTACTGCAGAAGCTTTTTGCTTACTTGTACACACGAGCTTGAGGCTGTCACCTTTTAAGGAGACTTTAACTTTTCCACCTTTGGAAATTTTTCCAAATAACACTTCATCAACAAGAGGACTTGCTATGTGTTCATCAACAGTTCTGCTAATATTTCTTGCTCCAAATTCTTTGCTGTATCCTTTTTCTGTTAAAAAATCAATAACATCATCTGATACGGTGATTGAAACTTTTTGTCCTTCAAGGCGGCTATTTAATTTTGCAATTTCTTTTTTTGTTATGTCGTGCATAATTTGTTTATCTAGGTGACCAAATGCAATTATGGCATCAAGCCTATTTCTAAATTCCGGGCTAAAGGCTTTTTCAACTGCATCAAAAACAGCCTGTTCAGATTGCTTTCTTTCACCGAAGCCAATCATAGAAGAGTTAATATTTCTTGCACCTGCGTTGCTGGTCATAATAATCATGCTGTTTCTGAAGTCAGCTTTTCTGCCTTGATTATCAGTAAGAGACCCGTAGTCCATAACCTGTAGGAGGATATTATAAATATCGCTGTGGGCTTTTTCTATTTCATCAAGTAGAATTATTGCATGAGGATCTTTTCTTACAGCACTTGTTAACAAACCGCCTTCTTCAAAACCGATATATCCAGGGGGGGATCCAATAAGACGGCTTACGGTATGTTTCTCTTGATACTCACTCATGTCAAAACGCAAGAGTTTTGTCCCAAGGCAGTCTGAAAGACTCTTTGCCAATTCAGTTTTTCCTACCCCTGTTGGCCCTACAAACAAAAAGCATGCAGCTGGCTTTTCAACACTTGAAAATCCAGCACGTGAACGCTTGACTGCGGTTACAACTGTTTCTAATGCAGAATTTTGACCAAAAACTAATTTACCAAGATCTTGTCCGAGTGTCCGGAGTTTTTCTTTTTCATCCGTATTAACAGTTTTTTCAGGTATTTTTGCTATACGCGCGATTGTTTTTTCGATCAGAGCTACATCAACAGTTGTAAAATTATTTTTTTTGTTTGTCTTTGATGTGGTAGTTTCTTGTCCTTTACCATGTAATCGAACCCATGAGCCTGCTTCATCAATAACATCAATTGCCTTATCTGGTAGAAATCGATCGGTAATATAAAGAGAAGAAAGATCAACAGCTGCTTCTAAAGCCTCTTTTGTATAGTTTACACCGTGATGTGACTCATAGTTTGGGGCAAGCTGGGTAAGCATGGTTTTTGCTTGTTCTGGAGTTGGTTCAAGGATATCAATTTTTTGAAAACGTCTCGCTAGAGCCCTATCTTTCTCAAAAATTTTCGAATATTCATCATAAGTTGTAGAACCAATGCACTTTATTTTTCCACTTGATAAAAGGGGTTTTAATAAATTGGCTGCATCTAAATTACCTGCAGATGTAGAACCTGCACCTATTATTGTGTGAATTTCATCAATAAATAAAATAGAGTTTTCTTTTTGTGAAAGTTCATCTGTTAATTTCTTAACTCGGTCTTCAAAATCACCTCTAAATTTTGCTCCTGCAATGAGGGTTCCCATATCTAAGCTATACAAGTTATAGTTTTTTAGGAGGTCTGGAACATCTCCTGATGCTATTCTTTGTGCTAGCCCTTCGGTGATGGCTGTTTTTCCAACTCCAGCTTCACCTACATGAATAGGATTGTTTTTTACGCGTCTACATAATACCTGCATTGTTCTAAGTAGCTCATCTTCACGCCCAATAAGCTTCTCTAAGTTTTGAGCTTTTGCCTCTGCGATTAAATCACGTGTAAGGTGTTCAATGATTGTTTTTTTTGTTGCCTGCCGTGAAGGCTGCTTTGTTGGTTCTTGTATTGTCCCGATTTTATTTGCTGGTGCTTGTGTGCTTTTGGGTTCTAGTTTTAAATCAGCATTTTTTTGTGCAATCTGAGGTTGGCTAAATTCATTTTCACTTTCACGTGATTTTGTATAACCAATAGCTTCTAAAAGCTGTATGCGTGTTAAGCCTGCTTTTTTGAGATAAAATGAGCAATGATTTTTTTGCTCATCAAGCATACTCACAATGATGTCAATTAGTTCAAGAACATTCTTGTCTGCAGAGGCACAATGTATAATTGCTCTTCCAATTACAGACTGATACCCCATAGTTTCAATAGGGTCTCGATTGGTTACCAGAGGAATTTTTTCTTTTAAATATGATTCTAGAGACTCTCTTACCAAAACAACATCTGTTTCGCACAGCAATAGTAGATTAAGAATATATTCATTGTTCAGTGAAACAAAGAGAATATGTTCTGGCGTTAAAAATTCATGGCGGGATTTTTTTGCTACTGCTAACGCTTGTTCTAACACATCCTTTAATTGGTTTGAAATTTTCAAGGAAACCTCCTGTCGGTTTACACTTCTTGCATTTTACATTGCAATGGAAAACCTTGCTTACGAGCTGATTGGAGCGTTAATGATACCCTTGTTGAGGCAATATCATATGAGTAAACGCCTATTTCTGCTGAACCTACAAGATGGACTCTTTCCATTAAAGCAGTGGCCTCAACTTGGGTTTTATGGAAAACCTCAATCAAGATTTCTGTAACAAATTCCTTGGTAGTATAATCATCATTGATTAAGATAACCCTACATTGAGGTGGTTCTGTAACTTTTTCTTCCGTTTTTGAAGAACTTCTAACTATATTAGTTGTTCTAGGATCCATTTTTTCCGTCCATATATAGTATAATACTATTTCTTTCTAAATTCAAGTAAAAGAAAACAATTTTTTGATTTCTCAATTTAGCAAAGATTTACTAGAAAATCAAGGGGGAGGTGCGTTTTCATTGATTATTTCCTCGCATTACAGACAAGGATTTCTTGAAATAAGAAGTGTTTCATGGTATAATTCTACAGTAATTAAAGGAGTACTTATGTCACAAGTTAAAACAATTTTAGCAGAATGCGAAGCGATGCTTACAGGGCATTTTTTGCTTTCATCTGGCAAACATTCAAGCCAATATTTTCAATGCGCAAAGCTTTTACAATATCCTAACAAAGCAGAAGAAGTGCTTTCAATTCCTGTTAAAGAGCTTTTAGAAAAAAAAGCAAAGGGTGAACTAGACTTTAATTGCGTTATTGGCCCTGCAATGGGTGGCGTAGTTGTTGCATACGAACTTGGCCGTCAATTAAAAGTACCGGCATTTTTTACAGAGAGAGACGATGAACAAAACATGACTCTTCGCCGAGGTTTTGAAATTAATAAGGGCGATAAAATTGTTATTGCAGAAGATGTTATTACAACTGGAAAATCTACGTTAGAGGCTGCAAAATGTATTGAAGCTTTAGGCGGTGAAATTGTAGCAAGTATTTGTGTTGTAGACAGACGACCTGAAAATGCAGAAAATCCTTTTTCTTGGCCAATTCTTGCCGCACTTAGAGAAAGTGCTGTTGCATGGGAACAAGAGGAATGCCCACTTTGTAAAGAAGGAAAGGGCGAACCAGTAAAACCAGGGTCAAGAAAGAAGTTTTAAATATGAGTCAAAGTGAACGAATATTTTATATAGATAG
>CAYJGO010000067.1:0-9164 GCA_964369855.1 uncultured Treponemataceae bacterium
TCTTTAAGTTCAAAATTATTAACCTTCTAAAAGGTAGTCAAATACCGAATTTTCCCCGTGGAAATGTCCAGCCCCAGCAAATATAAATGTAACGCCACCTTCATTTAAGTAACCGACTATTTTATTAGCCCAGCTTTTATTTCTATCTTCAAAAATTACTTTATTATATCGCTCTTCGAGTTCAGAGCCACCTTTTGGATCATTAGAAATTTCAGCGAGTGTATCTTTATCGTTATTTAGGTATGCTCTATATAAATCATTCAAAGCTTTTGCTTGATCTTCTTCTATGCTCTCATCTATGATTTCTTTTACTATTTCAATTTGCTCATCAAAAGTAAAATCAGCCAAACTTATTACATCCATTTGTGTTTTTAAACTATCAAGCCCTTCTACCTTAATCCCTTCTTCACGAGCAAATGCATAAATGTTAGTATCTATTCCATATTCAGCACTTAAATTTGTTTCACTCATTGCCATTTCTAAAACTAATATAGAAATTATCCAAGGATCTAAAACTGCTAATCCCTCTAGAATTTCTTTATCAAAATTCTTTTCTAAATAATTGATTTGACGTTCATCAAAATAATCAAACACATTTTCATTATAGTTAATTCCTCTAACAAGAATTCTTTGTATTTCAGAATCTGCTCGCTCTATATCAGATGAAGAAAGTTCACCAACCACTCTATCAGCAACAGCTAAAGAACCAAGAACAGGCTCAGAAAGTGGATACAGTCTTTCATCTCCCGCATGAATGGTTCCTAGAATATACACCAAAGATGTTTCACCTTTCTTTGAAGTTCCTTCAATTGCCCAGAACATTCTCTCGGTGGTTTCATAAATTGTAAATTCATTACTTGCAACATTAGTTGTTGCACATCCCATAAACGCTAATACGAGACAAAGACTTAAAATGACTTTAAAAAATGCAATTTTTTTGTTATTCATTCACTACTCCTAAAAAAAACCTGTAACTTTAAAAAGCTACAGGCTGATATTAAAGCTCAGTGTATTCTACACTATTATCGTTTTAAACTCAATACCGTGTCAAGAAGTGTATCTGCAGTTTGTATTGTTTTTGCATTTGATTGAAAACCACGCTGAGTTACAATCATATCTGTAAATTGTTCAGTTAAATCAACATTAGACATTTCCAATGCACCAGCTAGCAATGTTCCTTTTCCTGCAATTCCAGAAGTGCTAACATTTGCAAGACCTGAGTTATTTGATTGCATATACGTATTATTACCAGCTTTTTCAAGACCACCTTGGTTAATAAATGAAGCTAAAGCAACTTGTCCAATAGCTCTATTCGTGCCATTTGAATATACACCAGTAATTATTCCACTTTGATCAATCTTAAAATTATCTAAATAACCTAATGTATAACCATCTTGAAAAAATGCTTTTGTTGTACTTTGTGATGCACTTTGAGTTATTGTATTTTGCTGACTTCCAATTGTACCAACATTTAAGTTAAAATTTTGTCTTAAAAGTGCGCCTGTACCGTCAGGTGTTGAATCAGCCACATCAAAAGATACTTGAAGACCAATCTCACCGGTTGGGTTTGATACATTTCCGGCAGAATCTGTAACTGACAATAATGTTCCAGTGTTATCAAATTCAACTATAAAAGTGTTTCCAACCCCATCAGTAGTTCCAAGCCCAACACGGGTTTGTGTTGCAAGTGCTGCTTCTGGATCAACATTAACTGTTGCAGTCCATTGGTTTGCAGTTCCAACAACCTTTGTAAAAGATACATTTAAATTATGCTCATTTCCAAAACTATCATATACATTAAACTCAGTTGCCCATGTACCATTTACAATATCTGCTGCAGTAGAGCCAGCCAAAATTTCTGGAGTGTTTTTATTTAAATTACATGCAAAGTCAACATTAGTTGTTGCACGAGCAGGATCCTTAGCACCAATTGGAATAATCAAGTCTTCTGTGTTGCCAGCAGTATTAATAATCATTTCACCATTTAAGTCCTCTGCCATCCAGCCTTGTACTCTAAGACCATCTGCCGGATTTACAAGAGTTCCCTCTCGATCTAAACCAAATGCACCAGCTCTGGAATAAAATGTTTCTTCTCCATTTTTCAGAATAAAAAACCCGTTACCTTGTATAGCAATATCTGTTCCAACTCCAGTTGACTGAAGACTACCTTGCGTAAAGATAGTATCAATTGAAGCTACTGTCATCCCGAGCCCGACTTCTTTGGGGTTTACACCACCTACTTCAGTAGTTGGACTTGCAGAACCAGAAAGTTGTTGTGAAATCATATCTTGGAAGTTAACTCTTCCTTTTTTAAAACCAGTTGTATTTACGTTTGAAACGTTATTTCCTATAACATCTAAGCGTGTTTGGTGGTTTTGCATTCCGGATACACCAGAATATAGTGACCTCATCATATATGTTTATCTCCTAATAATTACAATTATGTATCGTTATATGTAACGACAATAAAATGATTTGAATTTTTACTTAGTAACTACATACACTAGTTATTAGCATAAATTCTTTGCACTTGATCCATACTGTATGTACTTCCATTTACAATTACCATTGGATGGTCTCCTCTAGTAGTTGCTTCAACAGTACCAGTTATAATATTATCGCCTACACTGATATCAACTGTTCTTCCTACAGTATTAATAGCTTCATTAGAATTAAGCATGTTTGCAAGTTGTGAAAAACCTGAACTCATGTTTGTCATTTGTTCCAATGAAGAAAATTGTGCCATCTGGGCTATAAACTCGGTATTTTCCATGGGTGCTGTTGGATCCTGGTTTGCCAGCTGGGCTATTAATAGCTTTAAAAAATCATCCTTGCCCAATTCCTGACTTGCAGTACGTCCGTTTACCGCAAGAGACTTGTTGAAGCTGTCAATTTGTAATTGATTTCTTGCAACTTCACTTGAACTCAAGTTGGTATTCAATTCCATGAATATTCCTCCTAAAAATTTCCACTAGGGTTTAAACAATTACATCTACATACGCTTGTTGAAGAACACTTTGTAATTCAACATCATTTAAGACTGCAATGTTTTCATCATAACGATTCCAATACGGATTTTGACTTGTGCTTTCTTGATCTTGCTCTTGCCCCTGATTTTCATCTCCCGACCATGTTAAATCAAACCCAGCAGTATCAAATCCACTTGCATCAAATGCTTCTTTTAAGGAACCTAAGTTCGCTTTAAATGCATTATATGCTTCTTCACTAGCAACCGTTATTCGTCCCGATAGTACATTATCGGAAATTTCTAATCGTATCTTAACATTACCAAGTTCTTCTGGGTGCAGTATAAGATTGATAGAACCTTGATTCCCATCACGTAAAATAATGGATCCCGTTTTTACTAATTCCGATGAATTACTTTGTAATTCAGAACTTAGCATTGTTCCAAAGTGCTGAGCATTCGAGACAGTATGTTGCTGAACTGAACCATCTGCATTCACAATTAGACCATTAGGGTTTTGCACGCCAGTAAGATTTTGATTTAATGACATGTCAAGGGTTGCATTTCCATTTCCATCATATGTAATTGAATGAACAAAGTTTCCTTCACTCTTCCCTTCACTCGTTACAGATCGTTCATCTAGTACATTGATTGTAGGAATTTCTTGGAGAACTTTCTTATTACTATCTGAGGCAGGTAGTTTTTTTAAACTATCCGTCCCTTCTAAAACCTGAAAACCACTAAGATCATTTTGCTCAATAGTGCCTTGTTGTGTATCTAAGCTAGCATTTAGTTGAGTATTATCGGTTAGCTGCGTCATAATACTGCTTTGATTGTTAGCTTGATCTGCATTTTCAAGTTCTTCTTTTTGCTTCGCTAGTTTTTCACTCGCTTCTTTTTTTTCTGCGTGTGCTTTTTCATTCGAAACATCAGAGTCTTTTTGTTTTACAGACTGATCATCTGAAGTTGAGTCGCTCTTCTCATTTTTTTGTGAATCGGATTGTGTGTTTTCATTTACTCTACTTGAACCCTGTTCTCCGTTAGGACTTGTTGTAGCATTTGAATCTCCATTCCGATGTTCAGGAGGGCCTTCCTTGGCACGAAGTGTGTCTTCATTTAATTGCTTTTGTAAAAAAGAATCAAATGAATTTTCTCTGTCAGTTGGGTAGTTCAATCCTTGAACATTAACTCCCCTATCAAGTAAAATATCTTGATTACTGGCGAGATAAATGTGCATTGCCTGCATTGGCAAACCTCCAGTGTAGATTTTTAAAAAAGCCTACACTTTATTCATCGTCTATTTTTTGACTTGAGTTAAATTTTTTATACATGGAATTATAAATTATGAGAAAATAAGTATTATAATATTAATCAGTTACGTAAAAGGGTATTTATATATAACAATGCTACTGCTTATTCAATTGTTGCAGGTTTTGATGTCATTTTTCGATTGAGTTCAGCTGCACGTTCTGGAGGCATTAAAGATAACCAGTTAGACACCTGCGATGCCGCCCCTTCGGAGGCTGCAATTTCATCTACTTTTCGAAGTGTATCAATAATATCTTGGTCATCCATTGCATTTAAAATTGCTACGGCATTTGCCGGACGCATCGAAGCAAGATTTCTTGCATTTTGTTCAATATTTAAATTTCTATCATCATAGCGTTTTACTTCGTTACTAAATGTAATTTGTTGTTGTTCAAGTGAAACACGCATTTCTTCTAATTCTGCTGCTATTTGAAGATTTTGATCTTCTGCCAGATTTACATTCTCTTCTCTTTGAGTTAATTCTTGATTTCTAATTTCTAGAGACTCTAAACGCTTTGCAAACCTGTCATCTTCTAAATTAGCAACCAGTGTTAAATCTGTAGCATCATTAGTAACCGAAGTTTGCACTTGCATGCCAAGCATTGAGTAAATGGGTGCAAAAGTTGACTTTGCATTTATGACACCTAAGTAGTCAAACCAAAGCAGTCCACCCAAAACTAAAATAACAATGAGTAGCAACATTGCTATAACTTTTCCTATAGTTTTTCCCTTAGACAAATTTAACTCCTACTTAAAAGTTCTACCCTTGTATTATACTATACTTTGCATATAACTGTACAGATATATATTATAAAAAATTAAAAATTAAGTTCAAATTTCAAATCTGCCTTGAAAAAATCAGCATCTTTTAATGGTTCCCAATGAAAGTTTACACCGATATCGACGGGAGAATTTGTAAGCATCCCAAAATTAAGAGTAGCGGTTGTAAATAAACTCGTGGTAAGAACCAAGGTGTCTTGCAATTCTTTATAATCTACATAATTAGCTTGTGCATCTAATGTAATACGTCTAAAAAATAAGTGCAAAAAATTAAGAGCATCTTGAACATCGTACGAAAACAATACTACCTTTACACCACCTTCCCAAAGAGCGGTAAACCTATTAAAATAAGCAAAATTTAGAGAAAAAGGAAGGTTAACGGTAAATCTGTTAGGGTTATCAAATGGTAATAAGCGAGGGAAAATTAGTTCAGTGTAAACTATATGTCCAAATAAAGTTTCATTTGTTGAGAGCAGACTTTCACCAAAATATTTGCTTAACTGAATACTGTATTGTAAAATTAAGCCTAACTGCTCATAATATCCATTTCCTGTTTGATATATACTTTGAAAATATATAGAACTCGTGTTATCTACTGTGCTTCCTTTATAGTAATAATTATTATCATCTTGAAAATAAAATAAACGGCTATTGTTTACAATTCCAATACGATTGTTATCAGATATAATGGGAATTGACATATCAGCATTTAGCATACTACCAAAAGATTCTATACCCTCAAATGATAACGAAATGCGATTTTCACTAAAAGCTTTAATATTTTTTTCTGAAAAATATGCTGATAAAGTTGCTGATGTTTCTTGTGAAAAAGGATCCCAACCCGCTCCAGCAATAAGCAATAGTCGCTCAGCTGGTTCAATAGTTACTCCAGTTATACCAAGTGAGAAAAGACTGAAAACCCGCTCATCAATTGTTGTAAGATTGACAGAACCGATGAATGGAATTACTATGCCCGTTGATAAATAATCTACTGCTCTATAATCACTTACTTCAAATGTGTGCTCACGCTCGTCATTTTTCAAATTGTGTGGTAAAAATGTTACAGTATTAGTGTTTTGTTCGTTTACATTTAATTGTGATAGAGCATTGTTTTCATAAAACCGAGAAATATAAGCGATGTTACTTTTTGAAGATATCTCAATAGGATTGTAAATTCCCCCTGAAAGTTGTGTATCATACACAAGCACATCTAATCTGTTTTCTGTAAAATGAGATAACTCAATGCTAGCCACTGTTGGCTGAACAGCGCTTGTTTGTGCATATGAAAAATAGAGCTTTGTTTCTCCTGCATATAGTGAAGCAATTGTTGAAGGAAGTTGAAATCCTTGAGCAATTCTAAAAGATCTCTGCTCGTGTGTGATAATATTATACACAAAAAAATCCCAGAACTCGTTATTCTTAAGGAGGACAACAACATTTCCATTACCTATATCCACTGGATCTAAGGCAATTGCACCAAAGTTAAAATCAATCCTATCGACTTCAGTTACAGTATTCATATCCTGAATATCATAGGTAACAAAACTTGCTATCTGGCCATTTGTTTGAATCCCACCTAATACGTATGAGTCATTAGAATAACTTGGGTTAAATCTTTTTAAATTTATTGTACTAACATCAATTAACATTGCATCTCGTATATCAGACTGTGTTACTATAAAACGCCGTTTTTCCATATCAAATATACGTGAAGAATTTTCAGCTACCTGTAAACCTGTGGTTCCACTTATAACTAGATACTTTCCATCACGAGAAAAGGAAAGTCTCGATGTTAAATCGGTTGTAAATAAAAAGTCTTCTCGCATGCTATCATCTGGCAAAAAGTATACATTACCAGTGTAGCCATCTTGCCATGCAATCCCTAGGGGTGAACTAGCAAGATTTTGATAAAGATATCTTTTTGTATTAAATTCTGTTGGATAGTCGATATCACTTGGAATGACAACTGATTCCTCAAAATCTGCCCATGCGTTTTCAATTGAAATACCATATACTTTTTTAAAATTTCGAGTATATGAAATAAGATCAAAATTATTGCTCTTATTCCAAAAATCAGCAAGCTTTTGAGAACCAAACTCTTCATACATATACTGCATAAATGCCCCACCAAAAATATATGGTAGTGATCCAGCGGTATAAAGAGAATAAGAACCTGTAATATCTGACCAATCAGGAAATTTATTTTCAATTTTAGCTTGGCGAACAACATGCATACTATATGAACTATTAAGTCGCCCATACCCTTCAAGACTTTCAGCTAACACGGCAGTACCTTCAGTAATTGAAGTTGGCATGTCCAAGGAACTACAAAATGAATGGATGTTATTTAATATTTTAAAATTGCTTATCGCTATTCTAAAAGAAACAGCATGGATTAGTTCATGATAAAAAACTGACAACAGGGTATCATCAAAAACTGCCAATGATGTCTGTGGTAAGGTATCATATATCACGATGCGGCTATACGGCATAAAGGTATAATAACCGTTTAATACATCAGTTTGTTGTGTTAAAACTACTGGTATTCGTAATATCTTTTCAACTTTTAAAAAATCCTTTGCTTTAATATAAAGCTCGTCAGCATGTAATGCTAAAAATTGAGCACTATCTATTGACTCTTGTGTAAAAATTATATCAAAGTACTCTGTTTTAATAACGGAAAGCTTTTTCCCAACAGATATGGCACTTTGAGCTTGTGATAATAAAACAGAACTTGAGAATACATATAACACTAAGAAAAATATCTTTATTTTTTTTCTCATGTTTTTTTAAATACCTGCAACTGCAGCTCCAAGAGTTATCGCATTATCCAAAGTAACAATTTCAAAATAACGATGACATTTTTGCATAAGCTCAGTGTTTAAATATCCGCGCACCCTGCTTTGCAAATTATGTGTTTTATAAAATGTTGTTCCATCACATAAAACACTTACAGGAATACTAGGATTTTTTCCAGCTTCAGTTTTAAGGACTGTTGCACTTATAAGTGCTGCAGTTAAACGTGCACAGCGATCAACAAACACATCTAGAATTACAAACAACAAATCTCTGTCTTCTTGTGTACCGTTTGAAAGTGCAGAACCTAACACTGTTTCGGTATTAAATGGTGAATAAAAAAAACGATCCATATCATATAATGTAAATGTTCCGATTTTACTAAGAGCAGCAGATACCGTTTCAGAAAAAAGACCATCCCTACATGCTTGAGCCACAGCAAGGGATGCAACAGCACCCAAGTATGCGCCTGAGCACATTTTCTCCATTATATATTTACCAGGGGTATTAGTTGTTTTATCAAATGCAATATCAAAGTCACTTCGGGCAAGATTGCTGTATAAGCCAGACTCAGCAACTACTATTTGTGTTTTAGGAGCTTCTCGCGATGAATTTTCAATTTTTTTTATAGGATTAGGCTCAATATAGGCAGTATTCATTCCCGTTCCTAGAATGAGTCCTGCATAAGAAGAATATTGTAATCCCCCTGTTGCAGTCGATGCACCTGCTAAAAGAGCTGCTGTGGTATCGTTGAGAAGTGTAATTTTTTCGGGACGCACCCACCCTCGCTCAACAAGTGCATCACTTAAACATGCTCCAACAAGGTTACCAATAACTTCTGGAGCTTTTATTTCTTTAGAGAAGCTAATAACCTCTCCATCTCCATCTGGTGTTATTTTCATCGCATAAGAAAAGCAAAAGCCTATTTTATTTGCCTTTCCTTTCAAGTGCTCTAAATTTGTAGCAATAGTGTCAAAAAACTCTTTTTTTGAGTATTCTCGTTCGATTCCTGGCATAGAGGTTTTTTGAAAATCGCTTACTACCGGACTTCCATCTTTATCAAAGGTAACTAAACATGTACGAAAGTTCGTGCCACCAGCATCGATTACAATAACCGATTCATTTTTAGGAGCCTCTCTTGGAGGGTTTGCCCATGTTGGAATCATTTCCTGAGAACTTTGTAGAAATTCTGTTCCTGGCTCTGCATCAAGGCCAAGTTGCATATCAAACAAAATGCCTTCTGCTGTTGCCAAAACATCAGGTGCATTTACATACATCCCGTGGCGTCCTAAAAATGCTGAAACTTTTTCGTGTA
>CAYJGO010000068.1:0-8861 GCA_964369855.1 uncultured Treponemataceae bacterium
CTTTTCGCAATGGTATTCTCTTTGATTGTTGTATAATTAACAATAATACTATGACACAAAACAGTACCCGAACAATTACAATTGGTGGTTCGGGTATAACAAAAAAAATTAACATTGGTGGAAACTCTCCTGTGAGTATTCAAACCATGTGGAAAGAGGGTATTGATTCGGTGTTATCCGATAAGCAATACCTTTTTTCTGTTTTAAATAAAATTGAAACCCTTCAAAGTATTGGCTGTGATATTATTCGTTTTGCGGTTCCAAATCTGAATAGTGCTAAAGCACTGTGTGAAATTTCTAAGAATACATCAATGCCATTGGTGGCAGATATTCATTTTGATTATCGATTGGCATTAGAATGTTTGATGGGAAATGTTGCAAAAATTCGGATAAATCCTGGAAATATAGGAAGTACTGAAAAAACAAGAATTGTAGTTAATGCATGCAAGGAAAAGGGTGTTGCAATTAGAATTGGCGTTAATGCAGGTAGTTTTCCAAAAGATATAGAAAATGATGTTCTTACAGGGATTTCAACACGCTCGCAAGGATTAGCACAAACTGCTAAGAGAGAAATAGAGGTATTTGATTCACTAGATTTTCAAAATTATATTGTCTCTATGAAAGCGTCCAGTATACAAGAAACGATAGATGCAAATGAAGCTTTTTATGCCATACATCCAGAGGTGCCCTTGCATATTGGAGTAACTGAAGCAGGCCCCTTAATAGGAGGCATTGTAAAAAGTACTGTTGCATTTACACATCTATTAACTAAGGGAATAGGTTCCACAATTCGAGTGAGTCTTTCTTCTAGTCCAGAAAATGAAATAATTGCAGCGCGTGAAATATTATCTGCATGTGGACTTATCAATGGTGGTGTAAATATTGTTTCATGCCCGAGGTGTGGAAGAAACGGGTTTGATGTGCATGCCTTTGTTGATAGGTGGCAAAACTATTTGATGTCATTGGATAAAAACATTACTGTTGCTGTAATGGGGTGCAGTGTAAATGGTCCTGGCGAAGCAAAGCATGCCGATATAGGTATTACAGGAAGTGAAAATACAGCAATAATATTTAAAAAGGGTAGTGTTGTACAAACAATTAAAAATGATGATGTAAATATCCTCATAAAAGATGCCGATAATGCATTTATAGAGGAATTAAATAATCTGTGAATACTGTTATTAATAAAAAAACAATACTAGTTTTGTCACTTTTACTTTTCGCTTTTAATGTCATAGCTCAAACTGAAGAGTTAAATAGGCCTGATACAAGCAATTTATCTAGAAATATTATACTTGAAGCACAGTTGGCATTTGATAATAAGGACTATCCTGCAGCCTTTAAGCTAACTCAAGAAGCAAAAGATACAAGGCGCTCTGAAAGTGTTTATGTTGTATCAACGTTACAAGCAGCTTTACGCAAACCATCTGCTCAAGAGGTGGGAAAAGACATTGAACAGCTAATAAATTATTTTACTAGAAGACAAGAGCACGAAATCATTGGAATAATTAACTATGTCCTTGCTGATTATAGTATTGAGTACTTTGATTATTCAATAGAAAACGTAGTTTCTCATCTTGAAGAAGGACGAAACTTTCCTGAAGCAGATTTTTTACTTGGAAAACTTTACGTAATAGAAGGTGAGCTTGAAGTAGCGGAGAGCTTTTTTATAAGCGCATATAAAAACAGAATATTATTAGACATCGATGGTGTTCAGTTTGATATTTTATATGAAATGGCAGAGCTATATAGAATACAAGGCAAATATAATGCTTACGAAGAGGTGCTTTTACTTATTGCTATTGAAGATGAAAACTACTTTCAAAATGGGAAAAGCTCTCCATTTTTGCATTCAGTAAAATCGGCATTAAAATCAGATATGGATACTGATAAATTTTACTTACTTTTTCGTGATGATTACTATCCTGCCCTTGATGCATGGTATTACTTAACTAAATACTATCTTGAACAGCAGCAGAATGAAAAAGCACTTGAAACTGCAATATTACATACATTAGTAACCTTAACGAGAGTTGATGAAGTATTAAAAAATAGAGATATTAATTATACCTATACAACTTTAGATGATTTTTTTGTGCTATTAAAACAATTTACTGATATAAGTGATTGGGCAATAGAAAAAAACATGTGGGAAGGTTTTTATTTACTAGCAAATATTAGCTATCAAAATGGAAATGTAGAGTTTGCAAAAGCTATTTTTTCCGCGTTAGTAGTTCATAGCCCACAAAGACAATGGCGTATATTATCAGAAAAAGCATTAAATCAAATATAAAAAAAAGGTAATCAACTTGATTACCCTTTTTTTATACTACCAAACTTTTACTGAAAGTGTTATATAATTATTGAAAGCATTTTTATACTCACTATTATTCACTGACTTAAAACTTTTATTAAGTGTATCTGGTTCAGTATGATGTACAAAGGAAAACGTGTACCCTAGAATTAACTTTAGAGGTATGTCGTTAACAAATCGCATATCTAATTCTCCAGTAGCACCTATTGAATGAATCCACTCGTATGTACCATCAGTTAAAAAGTACTTAGTTTTTGTATTAATATCAACATATTCAGGATCAGTAGTATCATAAATATGGGGTTCCTCAATATTACTACCATCTACTTTTCCTGATCCATAGTCAACACCGTGTCTCACCAAAGAGTAGCCAGCTTCAATTTTTAAGTACCAAAACGGGATAGCAGTAGCAATAATTTTTAGCTCGTCTGAGTTAGGTTGCAAGTAGTAGCCTAACGGGTCTCCATGATTAACATAGTTCATTCTCATTGGAATAGGATCACCATCTGCATCGACTCCTAAATTGTACCATGGTACAACTGCTCCAGGGTGAGTATACATATATGGTTCTATCTTTGTATACTGAAAGTTAAATGTTACAAACGGTGTATCTGGTAGGGCTACATTTAATCCTGTTTGATATGCATACATACTTCTGTCTTTGTGCAAAAAGTCATCAAGGGTTAGGTTTATTTCATCAATAAATAAGTTATAGTAAAATTTTGCATATTCAGGAAAATTAGCACCTAAAGAAATACCAAACTGTACGTTGTCAAAATCTCCGATTGTATTTTGGTTTACAAATGGTATCAGCCCTGGAAGTAGGTATCCTAATTCAAAACGTTTAGGCCACACAGCGCTACTTTGTAAGCCGAGGTAGGCAACATTATCGATGAAAATCTCACCCATAAATGCAGTATATGCATTTTGAAAATCTCTTGCGGATGTAGTTATAGAACTATCTCTATTGTATTCTAAAACACCAGTTAATGCTGACAAACTAACAAAGTCTGCCGGTCGAATATAGGTTTCTAAAGCGGTAAAAGGCTGTGCATGTTCGGATAAAACCAAACTACCATTACCAGTTCCCCAGTTATGCTGGTTTCGTGAAAAGTTTATACCAACTCGATTATCAAAAAAGGAAACTCCAAACTCTGGTTGTAACTGCAATGCTCCAGCAAGCTCCTCTGCAACGCCTGAATATGAATAATTATCTGGGTCAGAAATTAAATACTGATAGCCCATCCAATTTTGGTAAAAAGTATACGGTTTATATGCACTTAAGTCTATTTTCATAATACCAGCGCCAGCTTTTAATCTATATGAAAAATTATTTCCTATATCTCCTTCAATATAGGGGTACACCCAAAATTCACCTGATAGGTTTGGCTCCGTTAAGTTTGAAGCAAACTCTAAATCTGTTTTTACACCAACTTCTAGGGATATAGGAATATCATTTTCAATTGTTTCAAAACGATACGCACCTACAGGAGCCAAAGTTGCAATTCCTTGCCAAAGGTTTGAATCTTCTTTTAGTTCTGTAGGACTTTTTGGATTTAAACGTTCTATAGTTCCATTGATAATATTTTTTTCATTTAAACTCATATTTGGATGATTCAATGCGTCATTGAGCGTGTCCAAAATAAGGTCAAGGGTATATGGTTTTGATGTGTGAAGTTTACCAGTATAATTTCTAATTTGTATGTAATCTAAAATATCATACACAGAATCATCTAGAGGCACCGATAAGTTTTGCTGTGCATACAAAAAAGTTGATGAAAGCAAAATCAGTAGTACTAAAAATTTCTTTAACATATATGTTCTCCTGTTATTTTTCTTTATTAGTAGAATAAACCAATGCCTATGGTAATTTCATACCATTCAGGCCCCTCAGTATATCGCCAAGCTGTATTAAATAAACTATTTACAGTTGATTCAACAAACCCAACTCTGTCCCCAACTTTGTCAGCAAATTTTACAACATCTACACCAACACTTACTCGGCCTTGAACACTTCTAAGTTCTTCTAGATATCCAACTACTTCTAAGCCAGCTCCATACCAGCCATCCTTTGGACTAAATGAACTATTTGTAAATTCATTATAGCCAAGGGCAATATCAAAAAATGGGGAAACTTGCATTTCAAAGTCTAAAAAATCAGTCCAGTCCCAAAGTCCATATCCAACCCAGTCTGTTTTCCATACTCTTATTGGTAAATCAAAGTTAACTACTACAGCAGAATTGGTATCAATAAAGTCATTTTTTAAACCACGTACACGATCACCTAGTTCGTCAGTAGTATTAGTTATAGACATCAAGTACAGCCTTGATTTAATACCGAGGTGTTCAAATGCTTTGAAGTAAGAGGCTGCAACATCTCCTGATATTGATAATGTTTTATCATTTAATTCAAGGGAGAGTGTTTGTGAAAAAGAGAATGTAAAACCATCTTTGAAATTTTCTACCCAGTCTACTCTTCCAAGTGCAAAGGAATGTCCAAAGTCTAAGGTTGTATCATATAAATCTTCATTTAGTGGATCTATGCCATCTAAATCCCAATAAAAAATAGAAGAAACTTTCGGTGTCCAAACTATGTTTCCATAATTATCTGTCTTTACTAATGTAATAGGCATCGATAAAAGTACTTCTTCAGAAAAGTAAAAGGTATCTCCAAAAAAATCATATTGTCTGTCATACAATATACCTTGTTCTAACTCTAATTGTATTGCAATTATTTCTGTTATATCATATCGTGCAGATAGCCCTGTTCTGTATTCAAAATTAGGCGTGTTTTCACCTATAATATATGAAACTCCAAGGGTGTTATTCCAAAAAGCATCAATTGGGCCAATAGCAAAAGGATACCTAAAAGAAGCTAGAGTACCAAAAGTATGAGTGTCTACATCACCAGGTATAGAACTGTCTCCAATTTCCCATTCATAATAAAATTCAGCATCCAGTGTTTGCATTGAGCCTAAAAAGTTATAGTCTTTTGAATCTGCTTTAAATGTAAAGCCTTCGTTTGAGTCATATTTTGGGTAGGGTGCAATAATTAAATTGTTTGAATCAACAGTAGTAACTGTTAAAAATACAGGAATAATATTTTCACTTGTTCTTGAGCCCAGTGTATAGCTAACATCAGAGCTTTCTAATACTCTTTGGTTTTGAAATTGCACCTTTAAATTGTCTATATAAGCATCAAGTGCTTGCGTGCTATTGAATATTCTGTCTTGATCAATATCAACGGCTAAGCGTAACGGGTATTCACGAGTGCTTCCTGTAATATCATAGGTAACGTCTTGAATTTGATATTGCTGAGCAAAAATTGTCACAGGAATTAAAAATGCTATTAAAATACTAAGTACTAGCTTTTTGTTTAATTTATTCATACTATACTATACTATAGACTAACGAAAAAGTCTATATGGTAGAGACTTTTATATTTTTGTAAAATTTTTCTTAGTCTTTTGACTTTTAGTTAATACTGTGATAAAGTAGTATGTAGGAAGAAATATGCAAAAAATAATTAGCTTTTCACCGCCTGATATTACTCAGCAAGAGATAGATGAAGTTGTTGATACATTAAAATCAGGCTGGATTACAACAGGTCCTAAAACTAAAGAGTTTGAAAAAAATATTGCCACATATTGTAATACAAAAAAAGCTGTGTGTTTAAACTCTGCAACAGCTGCTATGGAATTAGTACTTCATTTTCTTGGTATTGGAGAAGGAGATGAAGTAATCACAAGTGCGTATACATATACAGCTTCTGCTAGTGTCATTCATCATGTAGGGGCAAAAATTATATTAGTAGATACAGAAAAAGATTCTTTTTTTATGGATAAAATCTCTTTGGAAAATGCAATTACTGAGCGCACCAAGGCAATTATTCCAGTAGATATTGCAGGTGTTATGTGCGACTATGATTCATTGTTTGAGATAGTAAATAAAAAGAAACATCTTTTTAATCCAAAAAACGATATTCAAAAAGCAATTGGCAGAGTTGTTGTTTTAGCAGATGCTGCTCATTCTATGGGTGCCATGTATAAGGGGCTTATAAGTGGAAGTGTTGCAGATTTTACTTCTTTTTCATTCCATGCTATAAAGAATCTTACAACCGCGGAGGGTGGTGCTCTCACATGGAAGCCAATTAAAGGCTTTGATGATGAGTGGATATATACACAGTTTATGTTGTTATCTTTGCATGGTCAGTCTAAAGATGCTTTAACTAAGAATACTCTGGGTTCATGGGAGTATGATATACTTGCTCCAAATTATAAATGTAACATGACTGACATCATGGCGAGTTTAGGCCTTATCCAATTAAAGCGTTATCCAACCATTCTTGCAAGGCGTAAAGAAATTATTCAGTTATACGATACAATGTTAGAAAGTCTACCACTTGTGACACTACAGCACTACAATAAATTGAGTTCGTCTAGTGGGCATTTGTATCTAATACGTCTTATTGGTTTTGATGAAAAAAGACGAAACAATGTCATTGAGCAAATGAAACTAAAGGGTGTAGCGACAAATGTGCATTATAAGCCGCTTCCTTTATTAACAGCATATAAAAATCTAGGTTTTGATATTAAAAATTATCCACATGCGTTTAATCAATATGAAAATGAAATTTCGCTTCCACTGCATACATTACTAAGTAATGATGATGTAGCGTATATTGTCTCTGTCCTAAAGGAAGTCATATACTTACAATAAATCAAAACACTAAGTGTATGTTGCTATATTGTCCTAGTTATATTATAATACAGTAAGTTGCAACTATGAAAAGAAAGATATATTTCAATACAATGATCATTGGTGCTGGAGAATCAGGTACCTCTATAATAAAAGAATTGGACTAATCTAAAGATACATACTCAAAAATATGTTGTGTTATTGATGATGATGTATCCAAACATAATACGTATATTCACTCAAAGCATGTTATTGGAGGGCGAGATAAAATACTTTCATGTGCCCAAAAGTACAATGTAGATGAAGTAATTATCGCTATGCCCAGTGCAAGTTCTCTTGAGCTTTCAAAAATTATTCAAATATGCCAAGATATTGAAAATTGTGATATTAAAATTTTACCAAAAAAATTTCAACCGATTAACTTAACAGTAATGCTTCCTAAGTTAAGGACGGTAAAAATTGAAGATTTATTAGGGCGCGAGGTTGTAGAAATTACATCAGAAAAAATAGGTAAGTTTGTTTCTGGCAAAATTGTTCTAGTAACGGGCGGCGGTGGGAGCATTGGAAGTGAACTTTGTAGACAAATAGCTGCAAATGGTGTTAAGCAGTTAATTATTTTTGATATATATGAAAACAATGCGTATGGTATTCAGCAAGAATTAAATCGGCTGTATCCTAACCTTGATTTAGTTGTGTTGATTGGCTCAGTTAGAAACTTACGTAAAGTAATTGATGTGTTTAGTACCTATAGACCTCATATTGTTTTTCATGCCGCAGCTCATAAGCATGTTCCTCTAATGGAAGCAAGCCCAAATGAAGCAATAAAAAACAATGTTTTTGGAACATATAAAACAGCTCTCGCTGCGGCACACTATAAAGTTGAAAAATTTGTTCTTATTTCAACCGATAAGGCAGTTAACCCAACAAATATTATGGGTGCTTCTAAGCGTATGTGTGAAATGATAATCCAAATGTTTAGTAAGCATACGAAAACAGAATTTACAGCAGTTCGCTTTGGGAACGTACTAGGTAGCAATGGAAGTGTAATACCATTATTTAAAGACCAAATAGCTAATGGGGGACCAATTACCGTAACGCACCCTGAAATCATGCGCTACTTTATGACAATTCCAGAAGCTGTATCACTTGTTTTACAGGCAGGTGCAGGTGCAAAAGGTGGAGAGATATTTGTACTTGATATGGGAAAACCTGTTAAGATAATAGATTTAGCTGAGAATTTAATAAAGCTATCTGGTTTACGTTTAGGGGTAGATATAGAAATTCAATACACAGGACTAAGGCCAGGAGAAAAACTGTTTGAAGAATTATTAATTAATGGTGAAAATATTCAACGCACTGATAATGATCTCATTTATATTGAACTACCAATTGAGTTTGATGAAAGAATATTCTTAAAAGATTTACACATTCTTTATAATGCGGTTAATAATGAAAGTAGCGATATAAGACGATTAATACATGTTTTAGTTCCATCATATGATGCTGGCTGTAAAGACACATCCATCGATAAGAAAGAAATTCTTAGGGGAAGAGAAGCTACATCCTTTATTGAATTAGGCCTATCAAATGATTTTTACGATGTTATTAATCACACGCAGCAGAGTTTTGTAATTGCTAAAAATGTTTAAGTATGATAAAATAAGTAAAGAACGTATACTCAAATGTGTAATGTATGTGAGGTTTGGTTGGCATGACAAAAAAAATTAAGATGGCGTATAATTTTCTAAATATTGTTACTGATATAGTTTTAATGTCATTAACATATATTTTTTCTATTTGGCTTTGGCTTGAAATTGTCTCAAAGGGTGCAACAAATATCTCACAGAAT
>CAYJGO010000069.1:0-8840 GCA_964369855.1 uncultured Treponemataceae bacterium
CAACTTTTTCTTTTGATGCAAAAGATTCAACGCGTCCCATAATAATACAGTTTACTACTATGAGGGGGATAAAAACACCCATAGACTCAGATAAATCAGGTAAAAAAGCTTGCATTACTAAATCGACTATAGTAACAAATGTAGCAATTATGATAATGAAAATAGGAATACGTATTGCACTTGGAATAACTTTCCTAAAAATACTAATAATTATTTCACTCATTAAAAGAACAAACATCATAGCAGCGCTCATTCCTATTCCATTAAAAACGTTTGTTGTTACAGCCAATGAAGAGCAAAGGCCGATCATTAACACTAAAAGAGGGTTTTCTCTAACGATACCTCTTGAAAATATTGTCCAATTATTCATATATAGTTCCTTAGTTTCCACCGCTGTTAGCGGTAAGGTAATCAATTCCTACAGTTAATGCTGCATTTAGAATAGCAGTAACTCCGTTAGTGGTAATTGTTGACCCGCTAATACCATCAAAATCTGTACCTGGGGCAACTGATTCACCAACTGCAAGACCCTTAAACTGATCCTTAAAAGCTGGTTCTGCTGCGGCCTGCCCAAATCCAGGTGTATCACTTAGTGCTAAAAACTCAACACCTGTAATTGTGCGTGAAATATCAATACCTATAAGCATTGTTGCTTCATCATATGTTGGACCAGTTGCCTCAATGACAACACCAACCACGGCGTCTCCATTTTTAGCAATATTGAGGCTATTGATGACAACACCTTCTGTGTCTACGGATGGAACTTCTACTGTTTCAAAGGAGGTTGCATCTTCAAAGACTACAATCATCCCTGCATTTGCTTTTGCAAGCTGTGTTGCTTCAATTCTAGGTGCTGTTGCAATGTTTACTAGTGCAAGACAAAGGCATGCAACTGAGGCAAAAATTGCTAGTATGATGCCTAGTTTTAACATTTTGAAAATATCGCTCATTTTTTACCTCCAAATCTTTTTGCTTGTCCGTATTGTCGGGTAGTTAATTTATTCAAAAAAGGAGTAATGGCATTCATTATTAAAATACTAAACATAACTCCTTCTGGTAACCCACCAAACTCACGAATTAAAAATGTTATTAAACCGCAGCCTGCACCAAATACAATTCTTCCATATGCTGTTACAGGTGTTGTTGCATAGTCTGTTGCCATAAATACTGCACCAAATAAAAGCCCCCCTGAAAGAACATGAGCTAAGACATCTTCCCCTGTAAAAAATACACAAAGAGCAAGTGTTCCTACCATAAAAACAGGTGTTCTCCAATCAATAATTTTTGTTACTAATAAGAATATGGCGGCAAGGATTATAAGCATTGCTGATGTTTCGCCAATAGTTCCACCTTCATTTCCGATGAAGTGTTGTATATAGTCTGAAGCATTAAAAGCAGTGCTTCCAGCTTTAATCTCGGATAAAACAGTTGCAGTACTTGTAGCATCCATCGGAGCAACCCATGTACCCATGATTGCAGCAAAGCTTAACACCATAAAACCGCGACCAATAAGGGCGGGGTTAAAGACATTTGCACCTATACCACCGAAAAATTCCTTGCCCACAACTATAGCAAAAAAAGATCCAATAACTATCATCCAAGCAGGAACCGCAGGTGATAGTGTTAGTGATAGTAAGAGTCCCGTTATTATCGCTGAGAGATTTGAAATTTGAATAGGTCGTTTTAGTATCTTCTGAGTTGCAAATTCGAAAAAAACGCAAGAAATTACTGCAGTGACTAAAGATATTAGAGCGGGCATTCCAAAAAGGATGACACCGTATATACAAAGTGGCAATAAACTTATTATTACCATAAGCATTATATGTGATGTTCCGATATTTGTTTTAATATGAGGGCTGGCAACTAAGTTTAATTGCTTGGGGTCTATTTGAAATGGCATATTTATTTTCCTCCCTTTGCATCAGCCTTAGCTTTTGCTACTGCATCTTTCTTTCGTGCAATCATTTTACCAAGTCTAAATCTATGAATAAGACGCACATTTGCGGGGCATACATATGCACATGTTCCGCACTCAACACAATTCATAAGACCATAATATTTAGCCTTTTCTATATCATTTGTTTTTAGCGATCGAGCTATCATTACTGGTGTGTTTCTGCATGAACAAATAGTTATACAGCGACCACAGTTAATACATGGGTTTTCTTCAGTTAGATTGGCTTCTTTTTCATTTAAGAAAAGCACGCCTGAAGTATTTTTTTGGATTGGGAAATCGGCGTTTTTCATTGGGAAGCCCATCATTGGACCACCAGAGAGAATTTTTCGAGTTTCTGTGACAGAAGCAGCAAATACATCAGGAATGAGGTCGCTTACGAGTGTTCCTACAGGTACTTTAAGATTCTTCGGCGTTTCACAAGCACCGCCCGAAACAGTAAAAGCCCTATCAATTAAAGGTAGTCCGTCACGGAAGGCTTCGCTGATAGCACATAAGGTTCCTACATTTTGAATAATGCAACCTATGTCTGCTGGTAGGCCGCCTTGAGGAATTTCCTTTTTTAGAACAGATTGCACTATGTTTCGCTCGCCGCCTTGGGGATACTTTGTAGTGCAAAGGGTAATCCCAATTTTTTCACTTAAATTTCCTTTTTCGATTGCATCTTCTAGATAAGGGATAACATGTGTTTTATTATCTTCTATGGCAATTATACCGCTTTTTGCATTTGAAACATGTACAGCGATAGCTAGTCCGTCTATAAGTTTCTCAGCTTGTTCAATCATAGTTCTTTCATCGATAGTTAGATATGGCTCGCACTCTGCACCATTTGCAATAACGACATCAATTTTTTTATCAGCTGGAGGATTGAGCTTTACATGAGTAGGGAAGGCTGCACCACCCATACCAACAATTCCTGCTTCCTTTATGCGGGCCAAGGCTTCCTCTTTTTTGCAGGTAAAAGGGTCTAAAACTGGCAACAAGCTTGTTTTGTCTAATCCATCTGCTTCGATAACTATGCATGGAGCCTCAATATTGCCTGAAACAAGGTTGTTTTTGATATCTTTAATTACGCCAGACACCGATGAATGAACTGGAGCTGACATAAAAGCATCAGATTCGGCAATTTTTTGTCCGCGTGCTACTTTATCCCCTACCGATACTATTGGTTGATTTGGAGATCCGCCCTGGGTTACTGGGATATAAACTATTTTTGTTGAAGGAAAAGCAATTTGGATGCTTTCATTGTTTGAAATATCCTTCATTTCTGGCGGATGAATGCCGCCTTTAAATGTATGTGTACTCATATACATATTTTAATGACTTACAAGATAATGGTCAATGCACAGATGTTTGTTTTCTTTAAAAAAGAGGATAAATTATAACAGTAAAAAGACCTTATTTTTGATTATCAAATGATTCAAAATGTTCTCGGGGACGTACGATTATATCTATCGTAGGGTCGCGATCGGAGTAGTGTATAACACCATGAACCACTGTATCACGGACACTTCCGTCTAAGCTTTGTATTCTCATAGACCAGCTAAAATGTGTTTGTTTCTTTTTTATAACAGTTGAAAGAGCTTTAATTATTAATTTTTTATCATCTGGGTGTATAGTATTCATTAGGATTGTGGTTTTGTGGTCAAGTGCATATTCTCTAGTGATACCATGCATTTTTAAGAAAACATCATTTGCATATGTTAAAGTAAGTCCATTTTTTTCAACCTGTATACTTGCAAGCCCACTTTGTTCTGCCGTTTTGTAGATTAATAGTTGTTTTTTATAGTCTTCGTGTATCTTTGACTCTCTTTCAAGATAATCAATATGCTCCTGTTGAGTGGTAACATCTTCAATCATAGCTAAAATAAGAGACGCTGTTTTATTCTTAAATAAAGTTCTTATAGTCATTTTTATCCACTTTGGACCGTTTTTTTCTGGTATGTTTATTCTTCGAATCAGCATTGAAAAAGGGACTTGATCTTGTATTATTTTTTTTATTCTTTTTTGTAGCTCTTTAAGATCCTCTAGGTGAATTAGTTTTTCTAGATCGTTAAATGTATGATGTTTGCCCGATTTTTCTACCACCATTGTGTCTAGATACTCATCATTTGCTTTGAGTACTTTTACGCTGCTAACATTTGTAGTGAACTCATATACGGCAGCCGCACCTGCAATCATATTAAAAAGAATATTAAATTTAGAATGGGGAATCCATAAGTCATTCATATCAAGGATAAAGTTTTCATCAGGAGGCTCTGGTATTTCTTCCAAAATAGTCCAAGACGTAATAGCTTTTTTAAAGTCCTTTGCATTAAGAGGTTTTGAAAATAGATATCCTTGTCCAGTATCACATCCAATGTTTTTCAAAAACTCAAGTTGATTTTCTGTTTCAATTCCTTCTGCAACAAGTCCTACTTGCATTTGCCTTGCAAGTGAACCAATAAAGTGTATTATTCCAGCATTTTGTTTTGTTTCTGAATAACTTTTTATAAACCGAATATCTAGTTTTAAAGTGTTTACAGGAAGCTCATGTAGCATGGTAAGAGATGATATCCCTGTTCCAAAATCATCCATTTCTAAATGTAGGCCTCGGTTACTTAGTTCAACTGCACATTGAATTGACTTAGAAGTATCGACTGAATACGCACTTTCAGTGATCTCTAAATGGATGTATTTTTTATCAATATTGTAAGTATCCATTATGGCAAATAATTTATCGGGCAGTTCAAGATCCATCATGCTAATTTGCGACATATTAATAGAAATAGGAATTATAGTTATGCCACTATTAATCCATTTTCTCAAGTGTGAGCAAACTGTTTTAAAAACATAGAGGTCCAGTTGGGTAATAAAGCCATTGCTGTAAAAAATTGGAATAAATTCAGATGGTGAAAGGAGACCCCTTTTGGGATGATTCCAGCGAATAAGTGCTTCGGCTCCCACTAGCTGACGGGTTTTTAAATCAACTTTTGGCTGAAAAAAAGGAACAAACTCTTCCTTCTTTAACGCCCTGTACATCTCTGAGGAAATAAGTTGTTGCGTTATTAACTCCTCATCAGTGGTTTTATCGAACAGAAAATAGTGTTGTGTTGAGCTGTCTTTGCATTTTCTTGCAGCTAATGTTGCTTTTGCATAAATGTCTCTAAGGGGTTCTTTTGTGTTTGTTATTTTATACAGACCCATTGAGAAGTTAAAACGGTAATCTTTTCTAAATCCTTCTAGGAATTTTTCTGTTTCTTCAAAAGACGGAATAATATCTTCATCCTTTTCTACTTTGCAGCAGCAACAGAATACATCCGCATCAAATCTTCCAGCAATGAAATCCGTATTGGATTTTCTTATCTTTGATAAAATTTTTGCGCAATATATTAATAGTTTATCGCCTTCATCATAACCAAATAAAGTATTAATTGTTTGGAATTTGTCAATGTCAAAACGGAAGAATAAAAAAGTGCTTTTTGGGTATGTATGAAGGAGTCTATTTGTTTCTCTAAAAAATGCATCTTTTTTTAGCAACCCAGTAAGTTGGTCTGTTGAGTCATGCTTTATTAAAAATGCATTTTCATCATTAATATGCTTGAGAATTTTGATTTGTTCTTGAAGCTCTTTTATTATTGAGCTTTGATCACTTTTTTTTTCGGCCACCATACGCCCACTTAATTTTAAATAACTTACAAAAATATTCTATAATAAAATTATAATAATAACAAGGTGATATAATAATAGATAAACATTTTTATGATTTAAAATGGAGTAATATAATCTATAAGCATACTCACTATTAATATAAAAACTAGATAGATTGACATCGTGAGGGCAAATTTTTGCGTTTTCTTATTCTGATCTTTGCTTTGTTATACTTAAAATAGTGTGACAGTATTTTGGTTAATATGAGTAGCTATTTAAATGGTATTGCAAAAACTTTAGTTGTATTTCCAATAAGGTACTTGAAAAAAAGGGAGTTATAAAGTACTATAGCGTATGGATGTTTCAATTATAGATAAGGCTATACGCCGAGTACCTAATTTTCCACATGAAGGAATTTTGTTTTATGACATCACGGGGATTCTAGTAAATCCAGAGGCATTTAGTCATTGTTTAGATTGTGCTGTTGAGATGTACAAAAACATAAAAGTTGATGCAGTAGCAGGAGTTGAATCTCGAGGTTTTTTATTTGCAGCCCCACTGGCAGATAGGTTAGGGATTCCTCTTATTCTAATTAGAAAAAAAGGAAAACTGCCTGGCGATGTATGGTCATGTAAATATCAGCTTGAGTACGGAGAAGCCGAAGTTGAAATTCACAAAAGTGATATACAAAAAGGTCAAAACATTTTAGTTATTGATGATTTAATTGCAACTGGGGGAACTTTAAATGCAGCGAGAACCATACTTGAACAAGCAGGTGCAAGTGTTGCAGAATTCTTTGGTGTTGTTGGCCTCCCGTTTTTAAACTACGATAAGGTTCTTTCTCCTATACGAGTTAGGACACTGATAAATTATGATTCTGAATAAAAATAACTGATTTATTTAATTTAAAAGCCCCCTGATTGGTTTAATCTGTAGTGAACCCCATTTGCTGGACATTATACTAAGCAATTTTCAAGGACTGATTTCTGAATTGAACAGGAGTCAGTCCTTTTAATTTACACTTTTTGTTTTACGTGATAAGGTCACCTAACGGTTAAAAAAGTCTTTTTATTGGTGTAAAAAAAATGCACAACTATTGTGTTCCGTGTTATAATAGTTAGCATGGAGGCATATATGTATAGCATAAAATTCTTTATTTGCAAGCATTGTGGAAACCTAGTTGGTACTATTAAAGACGCTGGTGTTCCGATGGTTTGCTGTGGGGAAAAAATGATGGAGCTTGTTCCAAACAGTGTTGATGCAGCACAAGAAAAGCATGTTCCTGTTGTAACTGTGAATGGTAACTTAGTAACTGTTGCAGTAGGCTCTGTTCCGCATCCAATGGAAGAGGCTCACCATATTCCTTGGGTTTATATTCATACCGAAAAAGGCGGGCAAAGAAAAGGCTTAAAACCAGGTGATAAGCCAGAAGTAACCTTTGCTTTAACCGATGACGATAAGGTTTTAGAGGTGTTTGAATATTGTAACCTACATGGTTTGTGGGTTACAAAAATGTAAACTAAAAAGCAGTGAGCGAGAAAAACTCGGACACTGCTTTTTTTTATTTTTGCTCTTCTTGTAACATTTTGCCAAGATTTGCAGCAGACTCTTCAACCAGTTTTTTACAATATGCACGCCTATTAATAAGACCTGCTTGCTTTAGTAAGTCTTTACAAGCATATGAATTGTATTTATCAGTAAATTCTTTTGTGAGCTTTTGAATACGTGCATTTTGTAATTCCTTTAAAGCTCCAATGTTTTTGCTTTCTTTTGCCATTTTTTCATCAAATCCAAAATTATAGCCACAAGCAATAAAAGCTCCCGTTAAGGCACCACAAAATTCTCCGTGTGCCATTCCTCCGCCAAATGAGGATGCTATTTTAGCTGCTGAACTTCTATCAAGCCCAATATCATCTGCGAAGGCACATAAGACAGCTTGCGAACAGTTAATCCCTTTTTCGAAGTTTTCTGTAGCAATAGCAGCATATTCTTCAGGTGTTTTCATATTTTTCTCCTTATTTTATAAAATACTTTTTTAATAGACTCAAATCTAGCTCTGGATATAGAATAAATTTATCTAAAAGCACTGAAACTCGCTTTTTAATTTCTGCTTGAATATTTGAATCGAGTTCAATTTTGCCTTTTGCAGGCTTTCCGTCTTTTGTAATGCCTGGTTTTGTTCCTTTAAGGGCTGTATCAATTATAGAAGCAATTTCTTTCATTTCTGCTTTGCCCATACCGAGTGTTGTTATCGCAGGTGTTCCTACTCGAATACCGCTTGTCCACCATGGGCCATTTGGGTCAAAGGGAAGCGAGTTTCTGTTAAGGGTAACGCCACATTCAAAAAGGGCATTTTCTGCTTGCCTTCCCGTTAGCCCATAAGTAGTAACATCTATTAGCATAAGGTGGTTATCAGTTCCGCCTGTTTGTAGCTTCATATTAAGGTTTATACATTCTTCGGCTAGAGTTCTTGCATTTTCTTGAACTTTATGTGCATAGTCTTCAAAACTTTTACTTCTTGCTTCTTTGAACGCAATTGCTTTTGCAGCCATTACGTGAGGTAATGGGCCTCCTAATACAAGGGGACAGCCCTTATTTACACTTTCTGCAAATGCTGCTTTGCAAAGGATTAATGCACCTCGGGGGCCTCGAAGTGTTTTATGAGTAGTTGTTGTAATAATATCTGCCCATTTTATTGGGTCTTCATCGCCAGTAAAAACTTTTCCTGCAACAAGGCCTGCAAAGTGGGCCATGTCAACCATAAATACGGCTCCGCATTTTTCTGCTATTTCTTTAAATCTTTTACAGTTTATCGCTCTTGGATAGGCTGAGTATCCTGCAAGTAAAAGAGTTGGTTTTATTTCCATTGCCAATCGCTCGATTTCATCATAATCGAGAAGCCCTGTTTCTTTGCTGACGGTATATGAATAAGCGTCAAACATTCTGGCAGAAACATTTTGTCTGTACCCATGAGTTAGGTGTCCACCTGAGTAATAGTCAAGGGCAAGCATTTTTTGATGACCAAGCTTTGCTCTCAATTCTGCCCACTGCTCTGCATTAAGGTTAGAAACATTTGTTTCTTCAAATGCTTCTAAAGCTGGCATTTCTATGCGGTTATTTAATACTGCCCAGTATGCTACTAAATTTGCATCTGCTCCTGAGTGTGGTTGTACGTACGCATGGTCTGCCCCAAAGAGGAGTTTTGCTTCTTCAACGGCTGCAGTTTCAACTGCGTCAACATTATCACAGCCACCAT
>CAYJGO010000070.1:0-8765 GCA_964369855.1 uncultured Treponemataceae bacterium
TTACTTTTAGATAAGGAAAGTGGTTTTAATGGAGTATATGATTACCCATGTAAAGAGCATTGTGTTGAGAGAGCTTGGATATCAATTCCAGGAACTATTAAGACGGTAAATTTTTGTGAACATATGAATAATGTTAAAAATATTATACCACGGCTATCTGTTGGTGATAGAGCAGTTTTTCCTGAAAACAATGTTCAAAAAGGTGGAAATGTTATAGCAGTCGGAAAAACACGTCAAGAAGCTGAGAATCAAGCACACAATATTATAAAAACAATCACCATTGAACTCTCAAATGAGGATACCAATACTGCATCTTTTATGAATCAACCAATCAACACTTCCTTTCCACCATCTGCCTTTATGTTACCTGAGTCTGCAATTCTAAAACTTAAAGAAGAGTTGCTTTCTGAGGAATCACTCAGTGCTGCACAGCTCGTTCTCCCAAACGAATTAAGAAAATACTTAGATTTAAAAGATTGGAATGGTTTGAACTTAATTGAAAGTATCCATTTGATTAACAATAAAATTGCAAATATGAGTTCAGAAGAAAAAGAGAAATTTCTTTCAGATAGGTTTTCATTGTTTTTAAAGCTATTTAGAGGTGGATATCAAGGTGCCCTCTTTAATAAATCGTAAAATTGTGATATATTAGACAGTAGGTGGGTTATGAAGTATTTTAAGTGTATACTAGTATTTTGTATTATTATCATTTCAGTTCATGCACAAGTTCCTGAGGGATATATTACTTTACAAGAAGTTGCTGAGAAAACAGGTTCTAACTTATATTGGGATAGCTTAAGTTCAAATGGAATGCTTGAAAAAAATGGACATTTTATTAATTTTTCAGCCAACAACCCAATAATAATTTTCGATTATACAGATGTAAAGGCTGTTCAAATGCCAGTTAATTATAAAGGGACGGTCTATGCGAGTAAAGATTTTTTAATCGCGGCAACACAACTTTTTAATCAATTACCTCCTGAGATTAATTTTAGAATTGGAGCAATTATTATAGATGCTGGTCATGGAGGCAAAGATCCTGGTGCAGTTGGAACACATGAAATTAATGGTAAAACAGTAACACAGTATGAAAAAGACATTTGCTTACATGTTGCTAAAGAGTTACACGGACAACTATCACGTACATACACAGATAAAAAAATATTATTGACGAGAGATGATGATACATTTTTAAGTTTAGATGAAAGAACGGAGATAGCAAATGAAGTTGAGCTTGAAGAACATGAAGCGATATTATATATATCAATTCATGTAAATTCAGCTTTTAATAAAGATGCAACTGGGTATGAGGTTTGGTACTTAAGTCCAGGTTATAGAAGAACATTAATTGACGATGATGAGGCAGAAAATGTTGAAGCTGAAGTTGCAACAATAATCAATTCATTAATTGAAGAGGAATTCACAACTGAAAGCGTTTTAATTGCATCATATATTTTAGATGGTTTGGATGCACAAATTGGGTCGTTAAGTCCTTCTAGAGGAATAAAAGAGGAAGAGTGGTTTGTAGTAAAAAATGCAAAAATGCCCAGTGTACTTGTTGAACTAGGCTTTATTTCTAATCCAGGAGAAGCAGCGTTACTTTATGATAAAGAGTACTTGCATAAAACCATGCTTGGCATATATAATGGATTAACAGCCTTTGTAACACATTTTGAGCAATCTAGAGGGTTTACAGGCGCAACTCAATAGTTTTGAGAATTTATTTATAGGATGATATTTTAATATGATTTTTAATACTAATTCTTTTGAAAGAAAAATTTTATTCGTAGTAATTGCTTTGTTTACTGTGTCATGTGCATTTTATATTTTTTTCAACACTGGAAGCAAAACAATCTTTATTTTCGAATCTATGGATTCAGAGTCCTTATATTGTGAAACTCGATATGTACCACGTGATAATATCCAAGGCGACTTACATTTCTTTGTTGACGAATTATTGCTCGGCCCTATTTCTAATCGTTATAGACCGTTGTTTGCAAATGATACAAAAGTCCTTTCATGTTTTTTATCTGAAGAAGGTACACTGTACATTAACTTAAATGAAAATGCTTTGTTTGCTGGAAATGAGTCATCTAAAACAACACTTGCTGTAGATTTATTGAAAAAAAATGTACTCAAAAACTATAAATATGTCGATAATATAGATGTATTTATAATGGGCAATTTAGTTGCACAAAAGTAACAAAAAAGTGCTAATTTTATCAAAAAAGCATTGACAAAATGTTATATAGAGTGTAACCTATAAAGTGTTAGTATTATAAATTATATACTTTAAATACAAAAAGGAGTTTTGAATGAAAAAGTATTTATTTTTCTTGGCAGTCTTACTTCTAGTTGCAGGGAACTTTGCCTTTGGTGAAAAAGCAACTATTATTGACTTCGCAGCCCTAGAACCGGATATCGTAGCCGGTGAAGATGGCAATCCAACAGTTCATAGTCGAACAGCTATGGATTTTTCAGAAATTTCAGCAGCTAATTTTGACGAAGATCAAAAAGCTTTGATGAGGGCATCTCTAACCTTAACTGATTGGGAAGTAATTCTAAACGATTCAGCTCAAACAACTACAAACATGAGATACTCAGTTGTTAAACCAGCTCCAAACGTTGCAGGTCCTTATGAAGGTTTAAATGTAATGGGTGTTAGAGTTCTTTTTCCAACAGCTCCTGTAAATGCAAATGCAAGAATTGAACCAGCTTTCGAGATTCCCGCTTTTGAACCATTAGGTGATATTGATGAAAACGGACAATTAATAGCTGGAACAGAACAACCTGGTAGATACAGATTCAGAAAACAAGCTGATGATCCTCATGGGTATGGTGTTCTAGAAAATGTAGGTACATTAAAATCTATTTCTTTAACTACATTAGGTAATCAGTATCCTCATGCTGTATATGTTCTTTTAAGCGATAATGATGGAGTAGAACGACGCTACTACATGGGTACTCTTAACTTTGACGGATGGAAAAATCTAATTTGGAACAACCCAGATTATATTGATGATATTCGTGATCGAGAAATTAGAGTATATCCAGTATATCCAAGAGGTTTACCTTTTGTTAAGTTTGAAGGTTTATTAGTTACTCGAGATGGTTCACATGAAGGTGGAAACTTTATTGGTTACTTTAAACAAGTAGATATCATTTATGATAGAGCTATTGCTCAAACAGAAAGAGATATCCTTGATGAAGACCTCTGGGGAATTATTACAGATCAAGAAGATAGACGACAAGCACTTGAACTAAGCCGATTTGGTACACTCCAAGTTACACGCTTTGTTGAAGAAAGCAATCTAGCACGGGAAGAAGCTTTTAATTCAACTGTAACTGCAGATGATAATGCAGCTGCAGCTCAATAAGACTAGTATTGTATAATACAGAACGCCTTCATTTATGAGGGCGTTTTTTATTGCTAATAATTTAAACCTATGTTATAATGATTATATGTCAAAGAAAAATGCAATAACCAAATCTAAAGACATGCTAAAGCAACTACACCTAGCTAGTGAGCCTATTTTTTATAAAATTCTATCAACGCTTGAACTTGATATTAAGTCTAAATTAAAATTAATTTCAATGCCCTCATATAAAGCAAGAGTTAAAAATTTTGAAAGCTATTATAGAAAGTTAAAAAAAACTAATAAAAACAGTACATTAACTGATACTTTACCCTTTATTAATGACTTACTAGGTTTACGTATTATATGTCCTTTTTTAGAGGATGTTTCCATAATTGAAAATCAACTTACAAAGCTGTATTCAGTAGTTGAAGCTGAAAAAAAAGGTGCAGAAAGAACTTTTAGTGAATTTGGTTATGAGTCAATACATTTGTTAATTGAGGTACCAAAAACATTAAGTAATCATTTGTGTTCAGATACAGAGAAATTACTGATTCCTAATGAAATTTTTTGCGAGATACAAATTCGAACTGTATTACAGGACGCTTGGGCTGAAGTGGAGCATGAGCTAATCTATAAAGCTGAGTTTTCTCCTTTTGATTTACCCTTGCGCAGAAAGTTATATTCTATGAATGCGACACTAAATTTAGCAGAAATAATTTTTCAAGAAGTTAGAGATTATCAAAATAAATTTAATGCAGAGCTTGATAAAAGAAGAAACGATTTTTATGAACAAGCAGATGTATTAACAATTGGTAAATTAAATGCTGGCGAAGTCATGACTGAGTCTTTTTCTCCAAAGAACTCAATTTCTTCTGCTTCCCCTTTTGTAAAAGGTACAATAGATGATATGGTTTTGGAAGCATTACAAGCACATAATTTAGGAAACCTTGAAAAGGCTAATGCTATTTATACTCAGATAATTAATTATGAGCCAAAACCAAACAACATAATACTCTCAGTTATTTATAAGCATCGAGGCATGGCCTATTTTGCACAGAACGATTATCAAAATGCAATGGATGATTTTTCATCTTGTGTGCATTATGATCCTACAAATTTTAGGACATATTATTATTTGGGTATTGTATTTAGTGTGTTAAATAAGGAAAATGAAGCTTTAACAAATTTTGATAAGTCACTTGAAATTAATACATATCAAGCACATGTACATTATAGGAAAGCTTTATCATTATATCATTTAAATTTATTTGAATTATCATTTGTAAGCTTGAAAGAAGCATTAAAACTAGGCATTAATGAAGATGAATGTTCAAAACTTCAAGTTTTACTTGAAGGGCGATTAGATTTATAATTAAAAGTTATTGAGTTCATCAATTTTTTTTGTTATAATTGTAATCTATGTGAGGAAGCATGAAAAAGAATATTTTTTGTATTTTATTACTATTTATATCTGCTAGTTTAATGGCTAAAATAGGTGATATTAAGTTTGTTGCTGTAGAGACTTTAGAATTAAAATCATCTACAGGTTTTTTTTCTCGTAAAGTAGGTGTCATAGAGTATGGCGATGAAGTACTTGTTTTAGGAGAAAAAGGGAATTGGTCAGAAATTCAGTTAAAAAATGAACCTTCATTACAAGGTTGGGTGGCTAAGTCAAGCTTAACTTCAAAAAAAATTATAAATAGGCCTAATAGAACTACTACTTCAGCTGATGAGCTGGCTCTTGCAGGGAAAGGTTTTTCTCAAGAGGTTGAAGATTATTTAATAAGTGAAGGAAGTCAAAATTTTAATTTAGTTGATAATGTAGAGAGTGTTTCGGTATCTAACAAAGACTTGCAAGCTTTTATTATTGATGGAGACCTAAACGGAGCAAAAAATGATTAGATGCAGTAAGTTAATCATATTATTATTGTTAGTTTTTTCTTTTACTTCATGCGAAACACTTTCTAATATGTCTTTTGATGATGTTGTATTAATTGCAGATGCTACTGTAGGTGCGGCTGAAGCTATTGCTTCTGCCGCTGAGGTGATTGAACCTGAACAAGAATACTACATTGGTCGAGCAGTTGCAGCAAGAATTTTAAGTTCGTATCCGCTGTATACATCTGAAGGCTTTACTCAATATTTAAATGAGATTTGTCAAACTATCGTTATTAATTCTTCAATGCCATACCTATATAAAGGGTATTTTGTCCAAGTTTTGGACAGCTCTGAAATAAACGCTTTTGCAACTTCAGGGGGCCATATATTAATCACTAAAGGTTTGCTTGATATTGCTGACTCTGAAGATGCTTTGGCTGCGGTAATTGCACATGAAATTGCACATATACAATTACAACATGGAATTAAAGCCATAAAAACAAGTAGAACTACAACTGCTATAGCTCAAAGTGCACAGGTAGGTTTGCTTGCAAGTGGAAACGATACACTCAAAGATGTGTCAAACGCTTTTGAAGAAGGAGTGGACGAAGTTGTAGAAACACTTGTTAATTCTGGCTACTCAAAAAGTCAAGAATATGACGCAGATGAACTAGCAGTGCATTTATTACATACTGCAGGCTATGCCCCACATGCAATTTTAGATATGCTAAAACTATTAGAAGTGAAAAGTTATGGCAAGAGTGGTGGCTTTGTAAGTACACATCCAAAACCAAAAAATAGAATTAAGAGGGTTGAAAAAGTACTAGGCGACTTTGAAAATGTCCCAATCAGTGAGTTACGCACTAAAAGGTTTTTGTATGAAAAACAATTTTTATAATCACTTTGGTATATTATGACTATTATGTACAAGAAACTAATTAGAATAGTAGTAATTGCTGCACCAATTTTTTTATTAACAACGATTTTATATATTTTTACACCTATATTTAGCTTTTTAGAGAATAAATCATATGACTTTCGGGCTCGGGCTTTTGCTGATAGTAAAAGTCCTTCTGAATATATTAATCTTGTAGTATTAGATCAAGATAGCTTAGACTGGGCTAGCAGGGAGCTTGGTTGGTCTTGGCCATGGCCTAGAAGTGCTTATGGTGATATTGTACGGTTTTTTGACTTAGGAAATGCATATTCTGTAACATTTGATGTTTTGTATACTGAACCATCGATATACGGAGTAGAAGATGATGAAAACTTTGCTCAAGCCTCTAAGGATTTTGGCGGAGTAGTGCAAACAGTTTTCTTTTCTGAACAGTATGGAAATACTGATGTTTGGCCAAATGATACACAGAGTAGTGAGTTCCACTATGGTAAAAGAACTAATGGCATTCAAGAGATATCAGTAAAAACTAATGCTCTCTTTCCTATTGCAAATATAAGACAAGAAGCGTCCTCTATTGGTAGTATTACGAGCACAACCGATGGAGATGGTATAATTAGAAAGTATACTTTTTTTGAACTATTCTCTGACAATATTGTTCCGAGTTTAGCTCTTGCTTCGCTAACAGCTAGGGAGTATGCAGGTATTGAGTTAAATTATGACATTAGTGAAAACAAAACATATATTGGTTATGATGGCATTACAATTCCTGGTACACCGTATGATGAAATTCTACTGCGATTTCGCAGCAGCATAGACGCTTACATTCCTTATAGTGCAAGGGATATATTAGAAAGTTATCAGTCCATCCAAAATGGAGATGAGCCATTATTAGAAGCAGAGAGTTTTGAGAATACTTATGTTTTTTTTGCTTTTTATGCCCCAGGACTTTTTGACATTGGGGCAACTCCTATTTCAACAAATTATCCTGGTGCGGGTGTCCATATAACAGCACTTGATAACCTTCTGCAAAATGACTTTATTCTTTCTGTGCCACTTTATGTATCACTTATTATGATATTGTGTGTATCATTTTTTGCCTGTATAATACAGCAAGTATCATTTAGAGCTTCAATAGTTTGTGCTCCTATGGGAATAGTATTTTTAACTGTAATTGCAGGTGTAGGTTATATTCAAGGTTTTCATATTCCGTATGTAGCACCGTTATTTGCGCTTTGTTTTTCATTTGCTGTTTCTCTTTTGGTAAGTTATAATACTGAATACAAGCAAAAGCGATTTATTAGTAGTACCTTTAAACAATACTTAAGTCCTGCTGTAATAGATAAACTTATTGAAAATCCTGATAGTGTTAAGCTTGGCGGAGAATTAAAAGACTTAAGTATATTCTTTTCTGATATTGAAGGATTCACAAGTATTTCCGAAACAATGAGTCCCGAAAGTTTAACAGAGTTTTTAAATGAATATTTGTCTGCAATGACTGATATAATTTTAGATTCAGGTGGAACAATAGACAAATATGAGGGAGATGCTATAATTGCATTTTGGAATGCACCCCTAGACCAAGAGGATCATGGAAAAAGAGCTATTGAGGCTGCAGTTTTATGTCAAAGCAAGCTGTCTGAAATAAATGGAGAATTAGAGAAAAAAGCAGGTAAACCAATAAAAATGCGAATAGGTATAAATACCGGTTGCGCTGTTGTTGGTAACATGGGTTCAAAAAATAGATTTGACTATACCATGATTGGAGACACGGTGAACCTTTGTGCACGTTTAGAAGGGTTAAATAAGCAGTTTTGTACTTATACTATGTGCTCGGAAAACGCAATGAAAAAAGCAATAGAAGACGGAACTGATTTACAATTTAGAGAATTAGCTCGTGTAATGGTTGTAGGTAAAAATGAATCAATTCGTGTGTATGAGCCGATGGAAGGGGAAGAACACAAGCAAAAAAGTCTACTATTTCAGACATTCTCAGAAGGTTTAGAGCTTTTTTATTCGGGAAAACTAACAGAAGCAGTTTCTGTATTTGAAACCATTCGAGAAATTGATATTGTTGCAAAAAAATATATACAAAAGTGCATGGAATTATTAATCGATAAAGAATCTATAAAAGATGGTATTTGGAGAGCGAACGAAAAATAACCCTTGACAAACTCTTTTTTATTTAATATTATTAAATAAATTTAATAATATTAAATATGGAGAGGTTATGAGTAAAACATTGGCTCAGAAAATATTTGAAACTCATATGGTAGAAAAGCCGTATGATGATACATGGGTATTAAAACTTGATAGAGTTTTTTGTCACGAAATTACAACTCCTACAGCAATTGCTGACCTTGTAGAAAAGGGAATGGATAGAGTTTTTGATGCAACAAAAATCAAAGCGGTAATTGATCACGTAACGCCTGCGAAGGATTCAAAAACTGCAGAGCAAGGCAAAATGCTTCGTGATTGGGCAAAAAGAAACAGCATTAAGGACTTTTTTGATATTGGACAAAACGGTGTTTGTCATGCAATTTTCCCAGAAAAAGGTTTTGTTAGACCGGGTTACACCGTAATTATGGGAGACAGCCACACTTGTACACACGGCGCATTTGGAGCCTTTGCAG
>CAYJGO010000071.1:0-8727 GCA_964369855.1 uncultured Treponemataceae bacterium
GGAAAAGGTGGAAAGCTGAGGTTATTCTTGGCTCAGACCTTACCTATCGCTATCGTTGATTATACCTAAGACAGAGGGCAGTGATTACAGAGAGCTGGAAGCCATGGTGCAGGATGTGAATGCCACACAGGTAGAACCGGAGGAACGCTTATCAGATCATGTGTATGAATATGATGCCACAGCTCATGAACTTATGAGAAGTGATACAGCCATGGAGAAAAGAGTTATACGTGAGAATCCAAAAGAGCAGGGAGAAAAGGCAGAGGAACGTAAGTCTTTAAAGGAAAAGTTGGAAGAAAAAAGAACTGTGGCAGCATCTGTGAAGCAGACTACACCAAAAGAAAAAGAGAGAAGTGCAGAGCCTGTGATGGCATAAATTCTATATGCACAGGAAATTAAAAAAACTGAATAAGTAACTATGATCAGGGCAGTAAACATCATTCGTTTACTGCCTTTATTATTTGGAAAATCGGAGGAAATTAACATGAATGAAATGAATGTAAATGCAGAAAAAGTAGAGGAAAATGGAGCGAAAGCAAATGAAACAAAGGCAGAGAAATTTATTCGTCTTGGAGAATATCGTGTGAATAAAGTCATGAATGCTATGGGGCAGCTTGAACATCTTTCCAATCACAATGCCTATGACTACACAGAGGAACAGGCGGAAGCCATGTTTACTATTTTAGAGGAAAAGCTGCAATTAGTGAAAGGTAAATTTGCACCAAAGCATACTAAAAAAAACACTTTTTCTTTTGGAAAATCAGCAGAATAGGGAGGACACAGAAGTGTATACGACAGGAGATAAATTATTACAGGTTATGAAAGAGGAAGAAATCGGCATTCAGGAGTTATCCAGAATCAGCGGAGTGGGGGAACGTACCATTTTAGATTTAATGGCAGGTATCAGAGAACCGGAGCTTGGAGTGGTATGCAGACTGGCAGACGGACTTGGAATCTGTGTCCATGAGCTTCGTGCCGATGAGGAAAGCTATGCGGTCAGTGTGCCAAAGAACACCCTTGCAAAGCTGATTGTTGTGAGTGAAATCAATGGTGTGGAGTTGAAGGAACTGATTGCAATCATCCTGGAGCGAGGTTTGGAAGAACAGGAATTTTAGATACTGTCTGACAGAAATACAGATATTGGAATACAGACAGGACAATACAGGCTGTGGGAATTGCAATAGTTCTCACAGCTATTATGGAGGTAGCAAATGAAAAAATATCAAATGATTTCTGCACTGGCAGATGAAACGGCCAAAGAAGTGGTGCGGAACGAGGAAAGCTGGAGAAGCTACTTAAATACAGCTTCCAATTTATACAAATATCCTTTTAAGGAACAGCTTTTAATCTATGCACAGAAGCCGGACACAACCGCTTGTGCGTCCATTGAAATCTGGAATGAAACCATGCACTGCTGGGTCAATAAAGGTGCAAAGGGTATTGCACTTTTAGATGAGGATAATTATCAGGGATTAAAATATGTCTTTGCCATGGAAGATGTGCATAAGGCAAGAAGAATCGGACGATTGCCAAAACTGTGGGAGAAACAGGAAATCCATGAGGATGCAATCCTAAAGCGTCTGGAAAGAACTTACGGGGAAACCGATGAAAACGGTGGCTTTATAGGGCGTATCAGAGAGATTGCAGGGAGAATTGCCCAGGACTGTTATGAAGAAATTGCAGCAGATATGAATTATCTCACAGAGGACAGCTTCTTAGAAGGACTGGATGAGATGAATCTGCAGATTCGTGTTCGGGAAACGTTAGCGGACAGTATTGCCTATACTATCTTAAAAAGATGCGGCATGGAGGAGGCGGAGCTTGCCACAGAAATTGAGTTCCCATACATTCATGATTTCAATACCACAGCGGTATTGTCGCAGCTTGGAAGTGACGTATCAGACTTTTCAAAGCCTGTTCTCATGGAGATTGGAAAAGTTATCAATGCCTATGAAAAAGAGCAGGAACAGGCAGTTTTACAGGCAAAAAAAGAAAGCGAAAAATCTTCTGCAAAAGGACTTGCAAATGATGAAGAATTACGCTACAATGCTTTAAAGCGTGAAAGCAAAAACCACAAAGAAGAAAATCAAAGGGATACCAGAGAAGGTACGGAAGGGAGCAGATATGATGAAACTGGCATACGAGAAGAACGGGGATTATCAGATTCCAATGTTACAGGCAGACAAGCAGCCGGAGGGAACATTGACCAAATACGGACTGATGCGGAAGAACTTCCTGCAGGAACACAAGAACGGAGTCTATACGGGACTGCTCCTTCGAGGGAGACTGAAAGAGCATCTGTTGCTGATTCAGGAACAGGCAGAGGAGAGAATGGAACTTCTGACCGAAGCTATGATGGAATCACAGGGCGTGACCGAGGAATTGAAAGCAGCCGATCAGATGAAATGGGTGGGAATGATGAACAACATCAGACATTCAGCCGAGGAAGTGGTACTGACGGAGCTGATTTACAATTAAATACTGATACAGCGGAAGTGCCGCACAGTGAAATGTCCGGTCTTTCTTTAGCTCAATTAGAAATAAGCATCCTGCAATTTGACCAGTTCATGAAACATAAGTGTCCTGATATTGCAGGGTGCTTTGTTTTTGAATCGGACGAAGCAAAGCAGACAGAATATATCAAAAACAGTTACAAGCTGAATGAATATACGGAGCTTTTGGTAGGAAAGGAACGTGCTGGTTACAAGGCAACAGAAGAAGGATTGCTTATGTGGAAAGGCAGCTACCTTAGCCGAAGTGAGGAAGCTATGCTGCCTTGGGAGATAGTCAGAGATCATATCGAAACCTATATTGAAAAGCAGAAATATCTTACTTTAGACCAGGTTCCACAATGGGAGAGATTGGAGCCGGAAAAGAATGAACCACAGTTTCAGCAGTTAAGTTTATTCCCCAGCTTCGCAGAGCAGGTAGGAAATATAGCAGCGGCACAGGCGGAGGTAAATTACCCGAAGCCAGCCGCTTTCTTTTTGCCACAGGAGCAGCTTGATACCATCTTACGCAGTGGCGGAGGTAGAGATAACAGCAGAAAACGTATCTATGCAAAGTATCAGCAGGGCAAAACACCGGAAGAAATGACTGATATTCTCAGGAAAGAATACAAGACCACAGGCAAAGGCTTTGAACTGGACGGACACCCGGTATCCCTATGGTTTGATGAAAGCGGAATGCGTGTAGGATATGGAACTTCTGCAAAGCTGGAGCCTGTGGCCCAGATGAACTGGACAGAGATAGAGTGTCATATACGCATTATGGTAGAAGAAGGAAGCTACATGAGTTCCAATGAAGTATTTTTAGTGGATGCAGTGGAAAGACAGCGTGTAGCGGGACAGCTTTATTTTTTCTTTCGAGATGGGATGGAGGTTATGCCGGAGAGCCTTGCACTAAAAGGCGGAAATTTTCCAGAAAGTGAATCCCACCTTATGGAGCTTCTTTCTACCAATGAGGGCAGGGAGCTGCTTACCAAGGAACTAACCATTGCAAAAGAGCTTTTAGACAATGGAGAGAAAAAACTTCACTGGAGATATGTGAAAAGTCCGGAGCAACTGTTAGCAGAAGTAGAAGGATTTGGAGTAAAAAAGACAATCTTTCCGGCACAGAATACAGTGGAGGTTCGTCATGAGGATTTCATCACCCAGGATGAAATAGATTACAGACTGACAGGTGGCAGTAGCTTTTCCAATGGAAAATTCCGTATCTATGAATATTTCATGGAAGGGCATGACAAAAAAGAATGCGTTGATTTTCTGAAAAATGAATATGGAACAGGTGGCAGTTCCCATGCACTTCCCGGCAGTGATACAGGACATGAAGATCATGATGCCAAAGGAATTAAGCTGGAAAAAGGCAGTTATGGAAATCCTTATGCAAAAATACTTCTAAAGTGGAATGTGGTAGAAAAACGTATTCGGGAGCTGGTGGAAACGGATCAGTATCTTACTAGAGAAGGCAAAGAAGCCTATGCTGCTTATAAGCAGGAGAAGGCAGAACAAGCTATGCAGAGGGAGCAGGAGAGACTAGAGCATGGTGTCCGTATGGAGTGCAGCAATGCCATTGACGCAGTAATAGCAGAAAAATACGATGGTGCATCCATGCCGAGGGGTACTGCACAGGGGATTATCGAGCAGTATGGTATGGAGCGTGTGTCTTTTGTACTTGCCAACACCATTCAGAATATGCTACAAGATGGAAGATTTTCCCACAGCAATAAGGAATGGGCGAAAGAACTTGTACCGGAAACAGACTGGAAGAACAGAGACTTGCTTCTTGGTTCCCATCTAGGACTGATAGATGGATTTACCAATCAGACCAGACGGTATCAGATAAAGGAACAGCATAAAGAACAGGAGCAACAGGAACAAAATCACGACAGTACACAGATTGACATTGTGAATGATTTCAAAAGGGAAGTCGGGAAAAGTGATGACCAGGTACTTGCGGATAAGCTGGCTGAAATGGCTGCTGTGTCTGTTCTTGTAGGAGAGCTTGGAAGAAAAGAGGCAGTTGACTGGAACGATGAGGCAGCTCATATCACGTTGCAGGGAGACAATTTTCATGCAGATGGCAAAGCAGTATACGATTTCCTTTTCACAGAAGCAACGGAGAAAATCTTTGATCTGACATTATCAGGAGAAATGCAGAAAGCAGTGGAACTTGACGCACTGGTAAAAGACGCACAGAAGTATGTAGTGCATTATGAAGAACCACAGATAGACCTTACCAATGCAAAGAATTACCACATTTCTGTGGATCGTCTTGCCGAAGCAGATGTCAGGAGTGGAAACAGCTTCCCTGCAAAAGAACGTTTCCGTAACAACGTGGAAGCAATCCGCACCTTAGAGCAGATTGAAGGAGAACACCGCTTTGCAACACCACAGGAGCAGGAAATCTTAGCAAAGTATGTAGGCTGGGGCGGTCTTGCTGATGCGTTTGACGATAAAAAGGCAAACTGGAACAGCGAATATCAGGAATTAAAAGCACTGTTATCTCCAGAGGAATATACCTCTGCAAGAGAAAGTACTTTAAATGCCCATTACACCAGTCCAGTCATAATCAAGAGTATCTATGACGCTATCGGACAGATGGGATTTTCAAAGGGAAATATCTTAGAACCCGCTGCTGGTATCGGTAACTTTTTTGGTATGTTGCCGGATACCATGAGCGAAAGCAGGCTGTATGGTGTGGAACTGGATGGTATCACAGGAAGAATTGCAAAGCAGCTTTATCCGAAAGCAGATATAAAAATTACAGGTTTTGAGCAGACGGATTATCCCAACGATTTCTTTGATGTGGCAATTGGTAACGTACCTTTCGGTCAGTATAAGGTATCAGACAAGCAGTATGACAAGCACAATTTCCTCATTCACGATTATTTCTTTGCAAAGACGCTGGATAAGGTCAGACCGGGCGGTGTGGTAGCTTTTGTTACCTCTAAGGGAACGATGGATAAGAAAAATTCGGAGGTCAGAAAGTACCTGGCACAGAGAGCCGATTTATTAGGGGCAGTCAGACTTCCTAATACTGCATTTAAGGAAAATGCAGGAACAGAAGTAACTTCAGATATTCTCTTTTTCAAAAAACGTGACAGAGTAACAGCTATCGAGCCGGACTGGGTGCATTTGTCGGAAGATGAAAACGGGATTGCAATGAATGATTATTTCGTGCAGCATCCTGAAATGATTATGGGAACTATGGAAATGGTATCGGGACCCTTCGGCATGGAAGCCACCTGTATGCCGGATAACCGTACCACCCTTGCAGAGCAGTTAGAAAGAGCAGTTTCCCATATTGATGGAACGATTGATGAGGTGGAATTTGACGAGCTTGACGATGAGCTTACAAGGCAAAGCATTCCAGCCAATCCCGATGTGAAAAACTATAGCTATACCATTGTAGATGACCATGTGTATTACAGGGAAAATTCCATGATGAAACCTGTGGAAGTCACAGAGGGTATGGAAGAACGCATGAAGGGTATGGTGGAGCTTCGTAACTGCACCCAGGAGCTGATTAACTTTCAACTAGAGGAATACCCGGATTCCATGATCGCAAATAAGCAGACGGAACTGAACCAGTTATATGATGCCTTTTCCAAGAAATTCGGTATCATCAGTTCACAGACTAATAAAAGAGCCTTCAATCAGGATTCCAGTTATTGTTTATTATGTTCTTTGGAAAAGCTGGATGATGAGGGTAACTTCAAGGGAAAAGCGGATATGTTCACGAAACGTACCATTAAGAAGCAGGAAGTAGTGGAAAGTGTGGATACCGCAAGCGAAGCACTGGCCGTATCCCTCTCGGAGAAAGCCAAGGTCGATTTGTCATATATGGCAGAACTGACAGGAAAAAGTGAGGAGGACATCAAAAAAGAGCTTTCCGGTATCATCTTTACCAATCCCGTCACAGAAAATCTGGAAACAGCAGACGAATATCTAAGCGGAAATGTAAGGGAGAAGCTGCAGACTGCACAGGTATTTGCAGAGAATAATCCGGATTATCTGGTCAACGTAAAAGCATTAGAGGGCGTACAGCCAAAGGAACTGGATGCCAGCGAAATTGAGGTGCGTATTGGTGCTACCTGGATCAAGACAAGCTACATCGAGGATTTCATGCGTGATACCTTTGAGACACCGGATTATCTCTTTGACCGCAATCGAATGGGTATCCAGTATTCGGACATCACAGGGCAGTGGAATGTAAAAGGGAAAAATGAGGACAGGGGCAATGCTCTTGTAAATATGACCTTTGGTACAGGCAGAGCAAATGCCTATAAGATTTTAGAGGATTCCCTGAACTTACGTGACAGCCGCATTTTTGATGTGGTTATGGAAGATGGCAAGGAAAAAAGAGTCTTAAATAAAAAGGAAACCATGCTTGCCAGTCAGAAGCAGGAAGCTATCAGGGAGGCATTTAAGGATTGGATATTTGCTGATCCGGAACGCAGAAAGGATTTATGTGCTACTTATAACCAGTTATTTAATTCCACCAGACCAAGAGAATTTGACGGAAGCCACTTAAAGTTTCCGGGTATGACACCGGATATTGAGCTGCGTCAGCACCAGTTAAATGCGGTGGCACATCAGCTTTATGGAGATAACACCCTCTTGGCTCATTGTGTGGGTGCGGGCAAAACTTTTGAAATGATAGCAGCAGCCATGGAGAGCAAGCGTCTGGGATTGACACAGAAATCATTATTTGTTGTGCCGAACCACTTAACCGAGCAGTGGGCGAGTGATTTTTTACGGTTATATCCGGGAGCGAATATCCTTGCTGCTACAAAGAAAGACTTTGAGCCTGCCAACCGTAAGAAGTTCTGTTCCCGTATTTCCACAGGGGATTATGATGCAGTCATTATCGGGCATACGCAGTTTGAAAAAATTCCGTTATCAAGGGAGCGTCAGGCAGCTATTGTGGAGCGTCAGATCAGCGAGATTGAGATGGCAATCGAAGTCACGAAAGCAGAAAAAGGGGAGCGTTATACCATCAAGCAGATGGAAAAGACAAAGAAATCCCTAAAGACCAGGCTTGAACGATTAAATGATGAGACCAGAAAAGATGATGTTGTAACCTTTGAGCAGTTAGGGGTAGACAGGCTCTTTGTAGATGAGAGCCATTCGTACAAAAACTTGTTCCTTTACACCAAAATGCGTAATGTAGCGGGCATTGCTCAGACGGAAGCACAGAAGTCCTCTGATATGTTTGCAAAGTGCCAGTACATGGATGAACTGACAGGAGGAAAGGGTATCACATTTGCCACGGGAACACCAATTTCTAACAGTATGACCGAGTTATACACGAATATGCGTTATCTGCAGTATGGCACACTGCAGCGTCTGGGACTTGGTAATTTTGATTCCTGGGCGGCAACCTTTGGAGAAACCCAAACTGCCATAGAACTTGCACCGGAAGGGACTGGATACAGAGCGAAAACAAGATTTGCAAAGTTCTTCAATCTGCCGGAGTTAATTTCGTTATTCAAAGAATCCGCAGATATTCAGACACCGGATATGTTACAGCTTCCAGTTCCAGAAGCCATTTATGAAAACGTGGTATTAAAATCAAGTGAATATCAGAAAGATATGGTGGCATCGTTGGCAGAACGTGCAGAAGCGGTCCGCAACAGGGAAGTAGAGCCAAATGTGGATAATATGCTGAAGATTACCAATGATGGAAGAAAGCTCGCATTAGACCAGAGACTTGTAAACCCCATGCTTCCGGATAACGAAGCTTCCAAAGCAAATGCCTGTGTGGATAAAGCCTTTGAAATATGGGCAGATACCAGAGAACAGAAGGCAGCACAATTAATTTTTTGCGATTTGTCCACCCCGAAAGCAAAACCAAAAGGAAAAGTCGGACAGGTCATAGATAAATTCAGAGATTTGTTTGCAAAGAAGGGAGAAGAAAACGAGGAAGAGGCGGGATTCCAGAACGTGTATCAGGATATTCGGGACAAACTGATTGAAAAAGGAGTACCGCAAAAAGAGATTGCGTTTATTCATACAGCTAATACAGAAACAAGAAAAGCGGAGCTGTTCGCAAAGGTAAGAAGCGGACAGGTTCGTTTTTTGCTGGGTTCCACAGCGAAAATGGGAGCGGGAACGAATGTGCAGGATCTACTGATTGCAGAGCATCATTTGGATGTGCCATGGCGTCCGTCTGAGGACGAACGTGCTAAATGGTAACATTTATTTATGCTCAAAAACTTAGATT
>CAYJGO010000072.1:0-8525 GCA_964369855.1 uncultured Treponemataceae bacterium
GCGGCTGCAAGCATAAATGAATACTTAGCAAAGTAAGTTTACATGAATACAAAAAGGAGTTTGGAAAAATCCAAGCTCTTTTTTTTTATGAAACTGGCGTTTCTGATTTTTTCTGCCTACTGTCATTCTGATTCTGCCAGATATCTAACCCTTTTATAATTATATCATTGCTTTCACTATCAGCACTTTTTGTTATTGCTCCTTCAGCTAATATGGGTAGCTCCGATGTGTCCTGTCCAAAGTCTTTCATATATGATGACCCTGTGACACAAGAGGTGAGAAGTAGTACTAATAAAACTGGTAGTAATTTTTTCATTTGTTTTGACCATTCTATAATCATATTTTTTGTTTAACAAAAAAACACTGCTTACTAATAGTAGACAGTGTTTTTAAGCCATAAAAGGCAGTTACTTAAAACGAGCCCGAAGCTCTTGCATAAACTCCTCTGGTACAGTGTATGTTCTAGTAAAACGACTTTTTTTTGTATTTGTCATACTTACTGTAATTTCTGTTTCTGCAAATAGTTTTTCTTTTTGCTCTGTAGTTATTTCTAGCTCTGCATCATATGGATAAAAATCATCACCAGTTTTATTTGATATATAAAACCAGAACTCAGATATATCTTTATTTAATGTAATATCTGAGTTTTCAAGTTTTGCATCTAGCTGATGCCACTGATTTACTCTAATGTTGTAGGGCGATTCATATCCAAAGTGAATCACTGGTGGACTTGAGTTTTCATAAGAAAAAATAAGTCTTTCTTCTATGCCCCAAGAATCAACTCTATACAAAGTATACTGCACCATGGCACTATGTCTAGCAGCCTTCAAATAAACAACTTCGCTATCTAAGACAGAAAATCCTCGGTCGCCAAAAAGAGGTATACAACCTGTAAACAAGGCTGCACTTACTACTAGTAATAATAAAATCTTTTTCATTAATTCTCCTCTAAAAAGTCAAAAGAAAAAACATCAGTTTTTGAACTTTGACTTTTTTCTTGTCGCATAACATCGTTTATGCGACGTATAATATACGTTTGCAACGCAAACGTACGTATGAGTGAAGGTAGCGATATTTTAGCTACTTTCACTCATTAATTCTCCTATAAAAAGTCAAAAGAAAAAACATCAGTTTTTGAGCTTTGACTTTTTTTTTGTCGCATAACTTCGTTTATGCGACGTATAATATACGTTTGCAACGCAAACGTACGTATGAGTGAAGGTAGCGATATTTTAGCTACTTTCACTCATTAATTCTCCTATAAAAAGTCAAAAGAAAAAACATCAGTTTTTGAGCTTTGACTTTTTTTTGTCGCATAACTTCGTTTATGCGACGTATAATATACGTTTGCAACACAAACTTACATATGAGCAGTTTTGAAAACAACTCTTTTGAAATCGCAAATAATAAAGTTATATGGACGTATTGTAATCATGTCTCCTAACTATTTTTTAATATGCAATATCAGTCCATTGCATCATATACTTTAGGATATCAACTACTGCAATACCTGGAATGAGTTTAGTTTCATCAAAATCTGGATCTACATCAAAGAGTGTATAACTACCATCTCTATATTCGTATTTAGCCAAAAAATATCTATTTATAGTCACATACTCATAATAACTTGTTGTAAACTCTGCGTATACTGTCCCGAATTCATCTACGATTTGGTACACTTGCTGTTCATCTAGGAACATATCTTGGTATGTGGCTGCTGGAGTCGGTTCTGATGAGGTCATTATAGCCACGGGTTCTAAGAATCTCAATGTAGTTAGCATAACAGTAAATTTTTTGTTATCTATATTGAACGTAATATATGGAGCAGGTAACTCTTCCAAGTACAACAACGGCTTAAAATTACGCCCTCCACCTACTGGAGGTGAGAAAGTATCTGTTTGATAATATGTAGGTAAACCTGTAATGTTTATATCAATTAAACTCATAAGCTCTGGATCATCTGCCACAGAATAGTCATCATAATCTATAAATTTGCCTACATGGAGTGCATGGCTTTCTATTTGTATAGGATGTTCCTCATGGTTATAATTTATTCGTCCTTCCCAAGTTCTTTTCGATACACTTCCCTCTTGATAAAATATATTGTGAAAGATACTTGGCGGGTCATCATCAATAACACCTTGTAAAACAAGCCAATCTTTTTCATTAGCATGCTCATGACTAATTACGCTAGTATATAGTACAGGAAGTGCCTGAGTATCAACACTAAAGTCATATACACTTACTGTATCTGGCAATGATGCACAAGAAGTATAGAGCGTTATTACTGCTGCTAATATTACAAATATTCTTTTTACCATTTTTTTTTCCTTACTTATATGCTAAAACGTAACTTTTGGTTAGTCAAGTGGAAAAAAGTTCGAACCGGTTACAAAAAGTTCATAACCGTTATTTTGTAAACCTATGACCCAACCTTACCCCCTAAAGTTACACTCAACTCTGAATACTGTATCATGTACTTAATAACATTAAAAACAGCTATAGCAGGGACAAGTTTTGACTCGTCAAAGGTAGGGTCTACTTCAAAAATTTTGTAAATACCTTCTTTATACACTTGATCTTTGAAAAAATCCCAACCTGAATTATCATCAACGTAATAACCTGGTTTAAATTCTGCATACACTTTCCCACTTGTATCTATAATTTGATAAAGTTGCACATCTTCTTCAACTAATTCAAGATATGTACTACTAGAAGTTTCATACCCCTCATAAAACTTCATACTTGTTAATAAAACAGAAAAATCCTTATTTCCAATAGAAAAATTAGTTAAAACTATTGGCATTTCATCATCTGTAAATCGAAACTTAAAATCACCTCCAATGGGATAAATATGAAAAGAGGGAAATGAATACTCTTCTGGTAGATATATAATCTCTATATCTTGGAGTTGTTCTAGATTTCCCATATTCATTTTTGTACCAGAAAAATTATTAGGATCTATGTAATCAAAACTATGGTCTGCAAGCCCTTGTACTGCTAACTCCTGCCTTTCTTCCTTAAAAGATATTTCCCCTTTCCAAGTTCTATGTACAGCAGAATATCGTTTAAAGGTTGCATACCAAAAAGTTGCTGGGGTATCATAAGCTCCGCCAAATATAGAAATACTATTTCCCTCTGCAGGAGTATTATATGTAATTTTTCCCTCAACCAATATAGGTAGCTCCGATGTGTCCTGTCCAAAGTCTTTCATATATGATGGCACTGAAGCACATGAGGTGAGAAGTAGTACTAATAAAACTGGTAGTAATTTTTTCATTTAATTTTTCCTTTTGTACGAATACATACAGAGTTTATTCCTAAACCCCATATGTATAGTATAGTATTATAACTTTGTTTTGAATACCTGCCAAGCCTCGCGGTATCCCAGATTTATTTTTTGATTTTTTTCAGTAAACTCTATAATATCCCAATTCTTCGTGTATGATTTAAAGCCTATATTTCTTAAAAACGCCCAAGGAATCCCAATTTCAACACCAGCTTCAACCACAGGTTTTAACCCAAACAGGGCTTCTCCAATTAAATATAAGTTTTCATTTTTTACTGATACACCTGCTTCAACCGTTGCCCCCGCAGAAACAGAACCTCTTACTAATTCAAAAAATACTGCATTAAGACTATATTTTAATGTTGGTGCTACAACAACAGAGATATTCTTAAAAGTGATATTTTCATGAGAGGTAGTTCCTATATAATAGGCTGTCCTATTCCTTAAAACGGGATTCCCATATCCACGTACATATGGATTTGTAGGAACTTTAAAAATCCAAGCTTTCTTCCATGTTACCCCATATTTTAGTCCAAACTCAACATCTGCTCCGTATAAACCGATTGCAGCCGCACGCCCATTAAATGTGCCCGCACCACTAAAGTTAACTTCAAGCGGAAGACTAAAATTTGAGGATAAAGTTATTTTAAATAATATTGGGCCAGTACTAAAGATAGGAATATCTGGATGTAAATCTGCGTTGACTAGTTCATAATTTATTGTTTTAAGGTTTGTTCCATAATCAACTTTAGTAGTAATAAGTGTATCTAAGTGAAAAAAAATCGAAGCTCCAAATGCCGAATCTAAACTGCCCCAGGTAATCTTAAAATTTGTTCGTATACCTATACCTGCATAAGAATCCGTAAGTTGTACATTAAAATCAGCTTTATCTTTTTTTTCAATAATTTCAGTTTTTTTACCTGTAAAAAAAAACATTATATCACTAAATATGTTTTTAATATTAGTTACATCATTTATATAATTCACTTTAGCATTATTGCTTAAATCAAAGCCAATCAAAGGTCTGTAATACTTAGTAAAGTCTTTGAGTATTTCATTTCTCTCTTTTTCATACTCACTTTCACTGGTAGCTCTAACTTCACTACTTTCGCTACTTACACTATCTCCACCAGGCAGTATTGTTAAACTTGCAAGAGGCAAAATATCTGCTATTGCAGATGAGTTAACTGGTGTTATCGGACAAACTTCAGGGAACGTTTCTTCTAAAAAAAAGCGGTTTAACTGCATAAGTTCTGTTTCTGTTAAAGATGCAATTTGTGCAACTACCTCAGAATAAATTTCTTGTGGTATAGCTGTTTCTTGTACTGCGCTTACGTTCTCAATTAAATCTTGATCCTTAAGTACTTCATTTAATATTTCAATAGCATTTTCTGTGCCGCTAACCTTATCTAAAACAGAACTTGGTAAAGCAGCTAATAAATCTTCAGCCACATATAAAGAAGCAAATTCTTCAATCTTAAATTCAGGCGCTATGTGAACAGTAACATCTTCTATATCTCTAAGTTCTGTATCGGAAATACTTCTTACATTTTTTGAACTTTTCGCATCAACTACTGTTTGATATTTTCCGGTAATAGTATCTAGTACATAATCCCCATTTTGCATACCTAAAACTGCAGAGCGAGTAATATTGTCTTCTTCGTATTTTCGAATAATAAAGCGTCCATTAGGGTTTATACCAATAATACCACTTGGATATGCTCCACGGCTGTATTGCTCCGGAAGAACTGCAAACATTGAGGTAGAAAGGGTTTCTTGAGAACTTAAAAATGTTAGATAAATAGAGTCTTCAAACCCCTCTCTATTTCTCAGTGCTTTTTTATACTCAATATCGGGGATTCCATCGTAGTTTACATCTACTTTTTCACCAAGTGCTACCGCAAAAGAACCACTTGCCAAACGACTTCCACTTACGTTAAATAATTTTACAGTAAAACTAATTGAATCTTCATTTACATTTTTTACATGCAATAAACCAAACTCTGCTTCTTCGCCAATATCGGTATACACATCTTGCTCGTATCCCACACTTTCTTTTGTAACTGTTCCTAAGCGAATAGCCATTGTTACATTATCTGCTAATTGCCCAGCAGAAGGTTTACTTGGATTATATAATACAGAACCACCCATAAAACCTTGCTGTGAAATTTTCTCAAATGTTACAGTATCGCTAATGTCCTTTATGCTTACCGTTTTGTTTACATCACTCTGAAACGGAAACGCACAGCTTGCAAACAATGCAAGCGTACAAAAAATAATAAGCAAAGTTGTTGCTACAGAACACTTTACTTCCAACTTGGAAATTAAATTCCTTCTAAAACCATGTGTTTTCATTAAATCACTAGTTTTCCTTTTCATTTCATCACACCTACTTACCTATATTGTTACTTCCATTAATTTGGATTAATAACCACACCAAAAATAAACCGATATGCGGAATTTTTTGTTCCTGAGGTTGCATTATCAGATACAATAAACTCTGCATCATTTATTCCAATAACATTACTCGATGTTGTTCCATAAGAATTAAAATACTCATAGTCAAAACCAACTTTTAAGCCTATGTTACTTTTTTCCCCAAGAGGAAAACTAACCGCAGTACCCACTGTAAAGCCATAACCTCCCCGCATTTCATCATAAAATTGTGTTAAACGTAGTATATGGCTATCAAGGGCATCAACATAGACGTATGGTAAATACGTTGCATAAACTGAAATCATGCAAGTATCAACAAAAAAAAGATTGTCAATGCCAACATATGGGTACATAATAGCCTGTTCATATAAGATTACAACACCAGTAACAGAATCTTTTTCTAAACTAGCATTCCATTCATCACCACTAATTTCAGGATATTGTAAATAACCATCCTGTGCACTAAATTTACGATTTTGATAGGTAAAGCCAACAAAAGGCTTTAAAGCATATACATCAACAAAGTTAAACATATAACCGAGCTGCCCTTGAAGAGAAAAGTTTTTATCTAAGTATAAATTGTGATTTGAATAATGTGTAATTGCATCCGTAGAGGATAAATAATCATAATTTTCTAATATACCACTTTTTATGGGAATAGAAGAAGTGTATTGCGCTTTAAGAAATAAAGATTGTAAGCGTGCATTATACGTAATACGGATACTAGGGTCTAGATATTGCTGCCAAACAAGTTTACTTATTTGTTTATCACCTTCAAAAACAAGCTCTTCTACTGTGCTATTTTGTATAAGAAAACTTGTTTCTAGGTTGTGAGAAAAGAAATCATATATTTGTGCAAAAAGAGAAGTAGTCCAAAAAAAACTTACATGAACTAAGACAACTGTTGCTACAGTCTGTGTCATACAAACCACTATTACATTTTTACATAGCAAGCTACACTAGCCTTATACAGCAATGTAGCATGTATAAGTGTTGTAATTAACTTACACTCTAAATTAAAATGTAACGTTTGGTTTGTCAATAAAAAACAAAAGTAATAACCGAATTATAACCGTTATTATCCGTTATTCAGGAAAAATTAATAAACCTTTTTCATGTAGTTCAATTAATTCTTTTTTATTTTCTATATTTAGCTTTCTGTATATGGCACTCATTATTTGCTTTATACTACTTTCACTTTTATACCTTTCAAGCCCAATAGCAGAAAAAGACTTTCCATTTAACACATCATGAACATAGCTCAATTCTTCTGTGGATAGACAAGATACATTTACAGGGGTTGTTTTTCGTTTTCTTGTAATAAGAAATGATTCTTTTAGTATAAAATAGCCCATAACAAATAAAGCACAAACAAAAAGCAAGTCTAAAAATGATACAACCATAGTAATTGTGTCCAATCGATATTGCGTCGTAATGGCTATAATAGGAATACCAATATATATACCAATAACTAGTTTGTTTTTGAAGGGCTTTTCTGAAATATATAAAAACCCACCTCCCAGTAAATACATCAACAAACCATTAGTCCCACCGCCATTTATAATATTATCAACCCCTAAATAACAAAATACAACAGTATATAAAATGAATTTTTGAGGAAAAAAGATAAGCATAATAACTATAATCATGGGTATAGCTAAAATAATATTGTCAAAAATAATTTCTTGAATAGGAGTCTTATATAATTCATTTAAGTAATTATTAGTTACAAATACTATTACCCATACAAACGCAATAAAAATTGCAATCAATCTCCAGACGTGCTTTGACACTACCAGTGCCTCCTAATTAATTCCTTTTCATTAAAAACTAACATATCTAGCGCAATACATGGGTGCTCTTCAATATCATTTTTTAAGTTTGCAAGTAGAATATTATAATCCCATGCCCCCTCGTTTAATGGATTATAAATTCCATTAAGTCTATCCTTTTGTGTACTATCCCTATAGCCTTCAAGCATAATGAGTGCTAAAATACTCATCCCGTGATGGATAATTTTTTCATCTCCACCCTTAAATGAGGATATTAAGCGTAAGCGAGTATATACCGAATTATTATCAACTTCACAATGATCAAAAATAATTGCCCCACCTCGCAATTCAGTAATATAAATTGCTAAGTGTGCTAAGGCAGTTCTCTTTGCATCTTCACACCCTGCTACAAAAGGAATTGCTGCAACTAATTGTGCAACTTCATTTCCTAAAAAATCTTCTTTTTCTTCATCAGTAAAACGAAACGTATCAATTACTGCAGTAAATACTTCACTAATAAACATTTCCAATTCTTGTTCATTTGAATAGCCAACTTCTACTACTTCTCTTATTTTTACACATACGTTTTCCATATTTTTCTCCTATAAAACACCGTGTTAGCGGCGCGACATGGAGGTCGCGAACGTGCAGTTTTAAAAGCAACGCTTTTGAAACTGCAAATGATAAAATAACATGGATGTTATTTTATCATTCCTCCTAAGGTTTTTGTGATAATAGCAACTATACGCACATAAGTCAAGAAGAATACATCCACATTTTTGTAGGTTACTATCTATCATATTATTTTCACTCAATAGTATATAACAAATCAAAAAAACTTTGTATAAAATATTGTAACGTATTATAAAATAACCGTTATTTTATAATAATACCTGTTCGTTTCCGCAAGCTCATCTAAAAAAAAGAGTTTGGATAATTTCCAAACTCTTTTTTTGTCCATACATGAACTATCTTACTTATTTACCACATTTTCAGGGTTTCCTGCAACAAATGCATTTAGGTTACTT
>CAYJGO010000073.1:0-8447 GCA_964369855.1 uncultured Treponemataceae bacterium
ATTACTTCTATCATATCTATTTTCTACTCTAACTCCAATACAGTCAAGTACTTTTTAGCAAAATTTTGCATTTTTTTTAAAAAAGCACTTAATTATTTATCGGAAAATAAAATATTTGCCTTTAGAGAAATATATCATTAATCACCCACCACTCTCTATGTTATTTAATATATTACATGTATGTATCACACAAACTCATTACATGCAGAGATTCTTCAAGCATTTTTGCGTCAATTTTTTTAACTCCATCCTTATTTTCAAAAAAAGGAAGTGACATTGTTTCATCAAAGTCAATAGTTATTGTTTGCCTCGCAAGTAAGGTAATAAAATTATCACTAAATGTGCCAGGAAGTGATGTTTGCAGTGAAACATAAAATGCTGGCTTATCTGCAGTTAGCGTAATCCGTAGTGATTCATCCACAGTATATGTAATGTTTGCTTTTTCTAAACTCAACTTTTTAGGAACATCTAATAATATAGTTGCACTATCAGAATACCCCCCAGAAGTTAGTTGAACATCAACAAAACAGTTTTCAGGAGTTTTCGTTATATCACTAATGGCAGACGCCCACACCATTTCTGCGGTATCTTCTGGTATATCTTTTGAGATTAGCTTTTCTTCTATTATTGTTCCATTAAAATGAATTACTCTAACTGACAGAGAGGTATATATTTTTTTTCGAGTATCATTTAATACTACAGCTTGCACTTCATTATCTTTTTGAATTAATACTGTTTTAATAGGTGCAAAGAATTTCTTTGATTCATGATGCAATAATTTCCACCTACCAGAATATTCTATTGATGACCATGAAGCGATTGGCCACACATCATTTAACTGCCAGTAGATTGCACCCATACATCTCGGCCTCAAAGTTCTCCAGTACTCTACAGCTGTTTTTATTGCTAAGGCTTGTTGTACCTGGCTTAAATACAACATTGCACTTAACCCTTCTGGAAAACGGAAGTATCGTGTAAAATTTTCAAGTATTATTGAATTACCACCTGGAGATCGTTGGTGGAATTCCATTATTGGGCTTGTAAAGTTTAACTGATCATCTGGTGTATAGGTTTTTACCTCTTCTAGCGAAGGAAAAGATTGATAGCCAAACTCAGAAACAAACCGCGGTTTTATACTGAGATATGAATCAAATGATTTTTTTTCATGCCAAACATTCCAATAATGCATGTCTCCCCTCGAATCACTATGCCAGTTATCGCTAAAATCATTGGGTCCTGCCGAAGGAGAACTTGGCCACCATGTTCGACCACTATCGAGCCTTTGAACTTCATCTGCAATCACACCTTCGTTTAATCTATCATAATCAATAAGATAACGAGATGGATTTTCCCTTGAAACTTCATACCAATTAAGAGCACCAAGGTCTTCATTATTACCACACCATAGTGCAATACAAGGATGATGCTGAAGACGACGAACTTGATGCCGTATTTCATGGCGTACATTATCTAAAAATTCTTTATTTGATGGATATGTTGAACAAGCAAACATACAGTCCTGCCACACAAGTATACCCTTTTTATCACATAATTCATAAAACACATCACTTTCATAGCGACCACCACCCCACACACGTATGGTATTTTGATTTGCCTTTATCATTGAATCTAAAAGGTAGTTTATTTTTTCATCACTAATACGAGAAGGCAGCGCGTCTGCTGGAATCCAGTTTGCCCCTTTTGAAAAATATGGTCGAGCGTTCACTTTAAAATATAAACTCTTCCCTTCAGCATCTTCTTCAGCAACTGTTTCAAGTGTACGAAAAGCAACTTTTTTCACCACAGTTTGGATTTCAGGTGCATACGTTGCTATTGTTAATGTATACAATGCATTTTCTGTTAATGTTGGAAATCCAGTTTTTACAATTGCCTCATCATCTTCTGGTCTTCCTCCAGCAGGGTACCAAAGTGTTGGTTTCGATACACGCATAATATCTTCAATATAGTTTTCACCTTTAGTAACGTGTGCTACAATATTTGAAACAATTTTTATTCCATTACCTTCAAGCTTACAGTTAAAAACAAGCTCTTTATCAACAGTTGATGTATACGTAATACCAATATGGGCATCCCAATCAAGCCCATCAATAATTGTTTTTTCAAGGACTGCTTTTGGATCATCAACAACAGGAAATGTTGACCAATTAACATAATCAATATACCCATCAGAGCATTGTTCAAGCCGAATACTGTCATATATTCCAAACGCCATAATACATGGTCCCCAATCCCAACCAGCATGGCACTGAACTTTACGTATGAGGTTTCTGTGTGGAGAACTAACATCATATATTGAGCAAGGTATTTCGTACGGAAGCTTTTTTGCTTCTTCTATGGCATATCTCTCGGATGGTTCAAAATGCAATGAAATGATATTTTGTCCCTTTACCAAAAAATCTGTAACATCAAATCGCCATAATCGAAACATATTATGGCATGTACCTACTTCGTTGTTATTTATAAAAACACGAACAAATGTATCTGCGCTTTCTAGTACAATGTATTGTTTGCCGTGCATAAATGCATCATCAATTGTCACCTCTTTTGTACAAACCCATTCACTCCTTCCTACCCATTGAATGTCGAGCTCATTTTTTCCATAATAAGGATCTGGTAGTACGCCAGTTTGTAAAAGTGCAGAATGTACATCTCCTGGTATTTCCATTTGAATTGTGCTAGGAATTGTAACTGTTTCTGCTTCTATACCATCAGGTAATTGTAACTTATGGCATGAAAGCTGCCATTGTCCGTGTAATAAAACTGTATTCATACGCACAGAATATCATGCAAGCCATTTTTTTACAAGTATTTTTTTGTAAATGTAAAAAAAAACTTGCTAAATACTTTCAACTATGCTATTCTAGTTGGTAGATGAAAGAAACCAACGTAACATACGATTCAAATCTTACACGCATCCTCGGTAGCATATGGAAAAAAAAATCCATAAGTAGAATTGATATTGCATCTAGCTTGGATATTGATAAATCCACTGTTACTAAAAATGTAATTAAACTGAAAAAATTGGGAATTATTCGAGAATTAGCTGAAGGACAAGCAGGCCCTCAAGGAGGACGAAAGCCAATTTTTTTAGAAGTAATCGCTTCATTTGCATGCGTTGGTGGCATAGAAATTAATTCAGAGTACTTTATATGTACTATCATAGATTTGCAAGGTGAAATACTTTTTCATTATCAAAAAAATATCCCAACTGAAATTTTTAGTTATCTTGGTTGTAATAATATTTTTTATGAAGCACATAAAATAATTATTGAAGAAGCAAAAAGACTTAATAGACCAATTATTGCCATCGGAATAGGACTACCTGGACTAGTTGACTCTGAAAAGGGTACAATAATACAGTCTAAATCTATATTTATTCATGAAGAGTATGCGTTTCTAAAAGATATACAACAGCTAACTAACATCCCCCTCTTTATAGAAAATGATGCACGCTGTTGTTGTTATAGTGAAAAGATAATCAGACGTGATGAAATTATTAAAGATATGATTTTTTTGCTTATTGAGTTTCGCCTCACTGAGCCCATACCAGTAGCAAAAAAAAATTTAGCAATTGGTATTGGCCTCATACTTGATGAAAAAATTTTTACTGGTTCTCATTTTTTATCAGGTGAATTTCGCAGTATGCTTTGGGAAAAAGGCTTAGAGGGACAATTTAAAGCACAAATAACACTTGATAGTGCCAACAATATTGAGGAAAAATCCTTACGAGACTCTTATAAAGAGCTAGCAAAACACATTGCCTTTTTAGTTAATATTCTTAATATTCAGGACGTTTACATAGGAGGCTCCTTACATAAAAATAATAAGGAATTAGAATTAGAAATACTTAAACAAATTGAATACAGTAACCCCTATGACATTCCCAATACATGTGCCATCCGAACATCCTCAGTTGGTAGCCTCTCTGTAGCATATGGGGCTGCCTCAATGTGCCTTTTTAAACTATTTGACAGCCCCATTGATTCTTCCATTGTGCAATATTTGATAAACCTCTACTAAAGGCCTTTACATTATTAGTATTACATGTTATAATTGGGTTAGTTGAAAAAAGCAATCAACTGGCATAATAATTTAGGATTGTATTATGCACTAACATTCCATTAGGAGGAATATTATGAAAAACACAAAAAAGGTTCTACTGCTTAGCTTAATTGTACTTATGGCAATTAGCATGGTTCTGATTGGTTGTGGCGGTGGAAGCACATCTGGCAAAACAGTTTTGAACATTATGGGTTATGGTGATAATGCCAGCGCTGAAGGTCAAAGTTTTGTCCGAATAGTTGAAGCTTTCCAAGCCGAAAATCCAGACATTGAAGTTCAATATGAACTACTTTTTGATGATGCATATCACCAAAAAGTAGTGGCCCGTTTAGCTTCAGGTGATGTTCCTGATGTAGCTTATATGGGTTCAGATGCTCGCTGGGGTGCACCTTGGCAAGAAGCAGGACAACAAGCCGATATCACAGATTATATTGATACATCAAAATATGATATTGCAAAATTTGGCGCTCCTGATAGTGCAACTGGCGAATATTACTACATACCACTCGGAATCGCAAATATTACAACAGTAGTATTTGCTAATCAAGTTTTACTTGAAGAACTTGGCCTTGAAATGCCTAAAACATATGCAGATATGGTAGCAATGGTTCCAGTAGCTGATGCAAATGGAATTGAAGTACTTGGTACTCATGGTGCAGGTTCTTGGGTTTGGGGTTCATGCGTATTTTCTGGTTTAGTATCTCAAGCAACAGGTATGGCTGACTGGCCACAAAAAGCTGTTGCAGGTGATGTTAGTTTCACTGATGCTGACTTTGTTTCTGGTTTAGAATTTTTAGAAATGATGGTAGCTGATGGCGTTCTTTCATCAGAAAGTGTTTTAGTAGACACAGGAACAGGTATTTCTAATTTCAATAATGGGCAATACTTATTCTTTATGTCTGGTCAATGGGACGCAGGTAACATCGCTCCAGAACTACAAGAAACAATGGCTATGATGGCCTTCCCAGAAATTCCTGGTGCTAAAGGTCAAGTTGGAACAGTTGCTGCTGCAAAATCAGTTGGTTATGGTATAACTAAATCAGCAATGGAAAAAGATGTTGCAGAAGTTGCAATGATGTGGATTGACTTCTTTAATAGCGAACAAGAAACAGAACAACGTTTAAGAGACGGTTCAATTTCTGGTGCGATCTTAAAAGATTATAACCCACCAGCTGATATGCCTAGAATTGTAACACTTAAAGCCGATTTAGCTGCTCAAGCACCTATAACTCAAGTTATTGATGCTTTCCTAACTGGTGCTCCAAATGATGCACTTAATACAGGTATGCAACAAATTGTTAGCGGTTCACGAACTGCTCTTGAAGTTGCAACTGAAGTTGAAAGTTTAGCACGTAACTAAATTTTTATACCTAAATAACGGGCTGTCCTGTGGGCAGCCTTTTTTTAGATGTACGTAAAACACATTAGAAGTTATAATGCTTTTAGTGCAACAAAAAGATTTACTAGCAGCGTGTCATCAGTATTTTATTTATATGTGTTTGTTCACTATGATTTAATCAAATAATTTGGGGGTTAGTGTGAAAAAACGAGATTATAGAGATTTTTCAACTTTTTTATTATTTATTTTACCTGGATTCATTTTATATTTACTTGTCGTAGCATATCCTATTGTGTATTCAGTTTTTTTAAGCTTTTCCGACTTCAACCCTAATAAAGGCGGCGAATGGAATTTTTTAGGTTTATCAAACTATGCTACGATGATTGTTGACCCAGCTTTTTGGCACGCTTTCAAAAACAACATGATTGTAGTTGCAGTTTCAGTTTTTGGTCAAATTCCAATAGGATTTATCCTAGCGTTTATTTTATTTAGAAAGCAAATACGAGCAAAAAACTTTTTTCAATCAATGGTATTTTTGCCTCAATTTTTATCTACAATAGTAATCGGAATTATGTGGAGAATGATTTTTGCACCAGACGGACCTGTGTCTACTGTGATGCAAATTGTTTCTGGTGACCCTGATAGACAATTTACCATGATGCTTGACCCAAGCACAGCAATGATTCCTATAGCGGTAGCATTAATATGGATGTATACTGGATTCTATATGATTATCTTTTTAGCAAATTTGCAAAAAATTGATGAAAGTATGATAGAAGCTGCAAAAATAGATGGTGCCTCGGAAATGCAAGTTTTTACAAAAATTATAATTCCATTACTGGCAGGAACAATACTTGTGTCCTGTGTATTAGCTATTGCAGGATCCTTAAAAGGTTTTGCATTGATTTTTTCAATTACAACGGAAGGTATTACAAGGTTGAATGCTGAAGTTTTACCAATATTTATGTATCGAACTGCATTTCAAAACTATGTAAACCCACTTCGTTTTGCGTATGGTTCGGCCATTTCAAACACAGTTGTTATTATTAGTATTGCCATGATTCTTGCAAGTAACTGGATTGGACGAAAACTCGGCACCCATGAGGAGCATTAATATGAAATCAACTATAGTTACTGAAAAAACAATTACATCGACCATTTGGGCTAGTTATATAGCAAAGCCGCTATCGTATATTATCTTTATTGCATGGGCATGTATTACATTGATTCCACTTGTTTGGATGGGTTATTCTTCATTTAAAACTAATGAAGAACTTAGCATGAACATTTATGCATTACCAAATGAGATGTTTAATAACAAGAACGATGAATATGTTGTGGTTACCCCTCAGTTAAACATCATGTACCCAGATGGCTTACTAGAAAAATATGGTCTAATGGTTAACCAAATTGACCAAATTTCTGAAGAAATTGTAATTATTGAATCAACCACAATGGCCCCAGGACGCCGCTTAAAACTTCATTTTTTAGAAAAAGATGATTTAATGAGTAAGGGGTATGAAAACATTGCAAGACTACAAACTGGAGATACTGTTACGCTTAATGATTTACCGCGTGATTATCAAAGAAAGATAAATAGAGCAACTGTTTGGTGGAATTATACATCTGCATGGAATAGAGGTGAATTGGGATCAAAATTCTTAAACAGTATTTTATACACCTTTGTCTCTACAGCAGCAGTTGTTATCTTAGGTCTTATGATTGGTTATGGTATTAGTAAGTTTAGATATAGAAAAATAGCCATAGTAGTTAGTGCCTTAGTAGGACTTGGCTACTTAATAGATATTAATCAAGTAATAATTCCTTTATTTCTAATGCTTTCTAGTATTAACTTAGCAGATACCCACTTAGGTATTATTCTTGTATATACTGCATTTGGGCTACCGCTTTCTGTTATGCTTTCATCACAATTTATCCGTGGACTTCCAGGAAGTCTTATTGAGTCAGCTTATATTGATGGAGCTACACCATTTAGAACTTTTATGAGTATCATTGTTCCAATGACAATACCTGTTATAATAACAATTTGTGTAATGTCAGGTCTTGGTATTTGGAATGAGTTTATTTTAGTTTTAGTTTTGGCTAGTTCTGAAGCTACAAAATCACTACCAGTTGGAATATTCTCGTTTTCAAGTAGAACAGGAACGCAACTAGGTTGGCAAATTGCAGCACTTATCATAGCTACAATTCCAGTATTAGTAGCATATCTTCTTTTCCAAAAACGACTAGCAGAAGGTGTTGCTGGCGGAGCATTAAAAGAATAATATAGATATTTTTCAATTTTATGGAATATATCCCCTGTTAGGTGCATATACTTAGCAGGGTTTTTTAATATCAAAATATAAGTAAGTTCTTTAGCTAAGTTTCTTTCCCATTATAAGTCCCCATTCATGCTCTTCTAATATTATAAAGCCCATTTTTACATAAAAGGCGATTGCACTCGTGTTCTCTTTACTTACACCTAAATGAACTCCAACAACACCTTGCTCAATTAAGTGATTAGAAAATATTTCAAGAAGTAGGCGGCCACACCCTTTTCCTTGCAGAGAAGGTAATATATCAATGTGCAAATGTGCAGGATATTCGTTATTCCAACTTGTTTGGGCGAATGTATATTCTGTATGTACTGTTTTTATTAAATTATTCTCTGTTTGGGTTTTTCCTATGTATGTACTTGGATACCGTTTTCGAATCACTGGCAGCCACTTCGTTTCCATCCATGTTGCAAAACTAGTTGAATCACAACATCCAAGTATATACCCTAATGGAGTAATAGAGTTATTAGCTAAATCTTCAACAACAAAACATGAGTCTTGTTCAAATAACATATAGTTTACTGCGTAAAAATCGCCTAGTAGATAAGGGCTAAAAAAAGACTCTTCTGCGCTTTCCCCACTCTTTCCTGTTCTTAAGCAAATATCGTACAAATATGGAATATCAGAAAAATGAGCCTTTCGAATTACAATACTACTCATACATTACTCATTCAAACTAATTGTATTTA
>CAYJGO010000074.1:0-8300 GCA_964369855.1 uncultured Treponemataceae bacterium
TTTCAGACTATGAACTTTCCATTGCACCGTTTATGATTGTGTTTGCAATACTTGGTGGCTTTGTGGGTACTATAATAAAGAAAAAGATGACGAATGATTCGATAGCGGTATTATTCAATATAGTGCAATTGTTTATTATTACAACTTGCGTTATAAATATTATCAAATCAGCAATTGCTCTATAATGAATTCCTATTTTTCTGATGGGAATAAGTATAAATCTTGAATAGTTATTTTCTGGGTTGTATCAGGTGTTTGTTTGATTTTTGCTGAGCATTTTGCAGTTACAGAAAATGAAAACATAGTGTCTTCATACCCATTGCTTTGTATTTCAATGAGAAAATTAAAAACTTTTTCTTCATTACTTTCGTCACAAGAAAGCGGCTTTATCCAAAATGCATAACGACCATTGTTTTTTGAGTGTAGTGTGTAAGGATTTATCCAAGACACATTGTGCATTTCACACGCTTCATTTTCATATTTTAATGTTATAGTAGCATTTTGCAAGGGCTCAAACGAATTACCATCAAATAACGCTCCACTAAAAATGGGGAAATTATAAGATACACCTGAAGCTTTCTTAGAAGCTCCTTTTGAAGAAGTTTTACCATGGAATGCTCGTGTTACCGATGCAACTTGTTTCATACCTTCAATAATGCATTGATCTACGTCTGCATCAAGCTGGCTTTCGCTTTGAGCTTCAGCGTGTGCAATTCCTCTTTCGGATACAACATATCGAGGAGGCATTCTGTTTAAAACGTATGCGGCAGTGTCTAATTGACATTGCTCACAGGAACATGTAAGCCAAGGTGTTTTATTTTTCTCTGCATCATTATAAATATTTCTTATACGATCAATTACTTCTTCTTCGAGAATATTATGTAACTTCATGGTTATACCTCTTTTATCTATTGTAACAGTATACACTAACTACATAAAAATTTCAATAATTTTTTCTATTTCTTTTGAAGAAAGAGAGATATTTTTTTTGCTTAAACCTAGCCTGATTTTACGTAAACTACTAACAAATGAACTGACTGTAGCTTTTGTAAATACCGTTGGACTTTCAGAAAATGATATACTCATATCAGATATTTTTAAATTGCTTTCAAAACTTATTCTTTCTGGTATATCAATAATGACGTATTCTGGACTGCAGTTAAGTAATTCACTAATAGAATATTCTGTACTCGTCCTCGTTTCTAAGTTTTCTAATGCTATATGGTGAGCATTTTGTGCATCAAATGGTAATTCGAGTACAACGGTATAAACCTGTTGCATACGAAGCTCTTGAGAACAAAAATACTCAGGAAAACTGCCTTTTGGACTTGAATTATGTTTTTCTTGAATAAGATAAAATAAACCTTCATCATCTAGGCTATAGAGTTCTTCTGGTTCAATAATTTTTTTATTTAGAGCTGAAATTAATACCTTTTTCATCATTGCCGTGGCCATTCGTACTTGCTTATGCCAGTATACAGAATTATACATTAGATACTTTGAGAATAATATGTTTTCTACAGTAGATATTGCGTTAGAGTCAATACAAATTCCTGTTTCTTTATGTGGAAAAATTTTTGACAAAATATAATCTGTATCTTGTACACCGTATGGAACACCACAAAAAAAAGCATCTCTATTTAAATAATCTAACTTATCTGGATCCAAAACACCAGAAAGAAGGCAACGAAAAAAAAGAGTTTGGGGGTCATCGGTATAAATTTCATCATCAATTATCGCAGCTGTTTGTGAAGGATCTGCACCCCAAGAGCCTATTATATCATATAAGGGATTTTTGAGTATTTGTTTAGCCGTTAGTACTTCATGCTCTACGAGAGATAGCTCTTTTAACGAGTGTGTATACGGGAAATGTCCTAAGTCATGGAACAAAGCGGCAGCTGCAAAAGATTTACAACCTTCAGGAGTTGTCCAGGCATCTGCACCATTTTGTAATAATCTCTCAAGTAGTAATACAGCAATGTGATATACCCCAAAAGAATGTGCTGCTCGTGTATGAGTCGCCCCTGGGTATGTTAAATAGGTTGGTCCTAGCTGTCTAATACGTGTGAGGCGTGCAAAGTCTTTTGTTAAGGTAGCTTCATAGAGTTTTGAGGGTACATAAATATGCTTCCATAGAGGATCTCTTACAGCGACTGACTCATCATTAAACACGCATTACGCTCCAGTTTTTGTATAGGCTGTAAGGCCACCTGCTTGAATAATTTTTCTTGATCTTTCAGAAAAATCATTTAAGCCTTCAATTATCTTATCGTTAAAACAAATCTTAAAGTTCTCACCAGTAAGAAGGGCTTCTTTAATATTTTGTATAACAATAGTATCACCTTTTGTAACAGAATCGTAATCATCGGAGTTTACAAATTCTATTGGAATTATTCCGTAGTTTACAAGGTTTGCCTTATGAATTCTTGCAAAGGATTTAGCTAAAACTACTCTTACTCCTAAAAACATTGGGGCGAGAGCTGCATGTTCTCGTGATGAACCTTGGCCATAGTTTTCACCACCTACTATTATACATCCATCTTCACCTTGTTCTAAAACACTAATTGCATTCTTATAAAAATCTTCATCTAAGCGCTCTAAGGTAAACTTTGATATCTCTGGAATATTTGAGCGAAGTGGAAGCATTTTTGCTCCTGCTGGTAAAATATCATCAGTTGATACATTATCACCAGCTTTTAGAATTAGTGGTAATTCAAGGATATCTTTCATTTCAGGTGCTTTTGGACATGGCTTAATATTGGGTCCCCTAATTATTTCAACATTTTCAGAATCTTTTTGTGAAAGGGGAGCTATGAGCATTCCGTTATCACTGGTAACGGTTGTAATATCTTCAAAGTTGAGATTTGTAGAAGCTGCAAATGACGAGTTTTCAACACGGTTTTCTAAAAAGTTAGATGGGTTTGTAATACACCCTGTTATAGCAGCGCTTGCTGCGGTTTCTGGAGAAACAAGGTACACTTCAGCTTCGCTACTACCACTTCGTCCTTTAAAGTTTCTGTTAAATGTTCGAAGGGAGACAGCCTTTGAAGAAGGTGCAAAACCTTGGCCAATACATGGGCCACAAGCACTTTCTAAAATTCTAAATCCAGCTCTAATAAGCTCACCTAGAATACCAGATTTTTCTGCTAGTAAAAGTGTTGCCCTACTGCCTGGTGCAATGCCTGCTTCTACATGTGGAGCAATGTGTTTTCCTTTAACAATGTTAGCAACAGCTGCTAGATCGTCAATTGAAGAATTGGTGCAAGAACCAATTACAACTTGATCGACTTTTTTTCCTTCTAATTCGCTTATTTTTTTTATTGCATCAGGAGAGTGCGGGCATGCTGCTAGTGAGTCCAATGTATCAAGATTTACTTCAATTATTTTATGATAGTGTGCATTAGCATCAGCTTTTAGTTCTGTCCAATCATCACCTCGACCCATATGCTCTAAAAATGATTTAGTGTTTTCATCGGAGGGGAAAATACTACATGTAGCGCCAAGTTCAGCACCCATATTTGTAATTGTAGCTCTTTGTGGAACAGATAAGGATGCTATTCCTTCACCAAAGTATTCATAAATGGCAGATACACCGCCTTTAACAGTTTCTTGACGGAGAACATCTAAGATAATATCTTTTGCACTTGAGCCTTTTTTTAAGGTGCCAGTTATACGAACACCAATTATTTTCGGCATCACGAGATGAAAAGAGCCACCTCCCATTGCCACTGCAACATCAAGTCCTCCAGCACCAATTGCAATCATTCCTAGTCCTCCACAGGTTGGAGTATGCGAATCTGAACCTAGTAGTGTTTTACCAGGTTTTCCAAATTTTTCTAAATGAACTTGGTGACAAATACCATTACCAGGGCGAGAAAACCATAGTCCATATTTTGCAGCGATACTTTGCAAATATTGATGATCATCCATATTCTTAAAATCAGTTTGGAGGGTATTGTGATCAATATACGATACAGAAACTTCAGTTTTTACCCGCGGAATTCCAATAGTTTCAAATTGCAAATAAGCCATAGTACCAGTAGCATCTTGAGTTAGCGTTTGGTCAATGGTAATTGCAATTGGTGTTCCCGGTTCTATTGCACTATCTTGCAATGATGTGAGAGAAGGAAAATCTTCCTGACGTATATGTGATTGTAAAATTTTTTGTGCAACTGTTAAGCCCATATGGTACCCCTTAATATGTATTGAACGTGTATAGTGAAAATGTAGTTGAATACGTGTAGTTCACTTCATTTTTCCTAAGTCAAGCAAAGGCAAGAAACTGTCGATAATGAATAAGAGATATTGCTTGATTTTATTAATATAACACATTATTATTGTACTAATAAATTGACTAAATGTCTATTGGTTTATAAAAATATGAAAGGAAAAATATATGAAAGGTATTCTTTATATTACAATGCTATTATGTTTTCTTTCAATTTCATGTTCAAATACAAATGATGTAAATGAAAATTATTCATCGCCTGAAACCTTGCGTGAAGAGTTGTTGCAAAAATCAGGTGAAGTAAAATGGACAAACGATATTGATGGCGAAAATGCCATAGATGTTTCTGGCTTAGCATCTTTCGAAAGTGCAGAAGAATTAAATCGTAGGCTATTTTCTCAAGATGGTAGTAATACTGTTTTATTTTTCTATAATTATCAAACTGATACAAAAATATATCCCTCCATTCAAGGCTTTGGTAGTTTAGATACAAGTGTTCTTCCAGATGATGTTATTTTACTTGCTAACAATTTTTTATCGTCTTTACAAGAAAAGAATATAGAAACTGAATACTTTCTTCCAGCATTAGCATTTCAAAAAGTACTAGTGGAATATGAATTGTATAGTTTGCCACAAATTACCTCGTGGCTACTCGGCGAATCAAAGCCAGTACAAAATGTACAAACTCAAATGCTTAGCTTTGAGATACCTATCCGGCTTATTTTTGAGCAAGGATATTCTCATTGTGTATTATACTGTGTTGAATATGAAGATTCGTTTAAAATACAACAATTTAATTTTGGGGTATTTGTAGATGAGTAAGGGCTTATTCGGTGTAGAGCGTGAGGTGGTATTAAACTCTATCATTTCAGATAAAAGTTCGCTTATGATGCAAAAAATAGAAAGTAATAATGAGCACAGCGATATTCTTACACTTAATGTTAATGAATATAAAATATATGAACAAGGTATAGTTTTTTTTAAGAAAATAATGCCACAATGGTTTAAAAAGTCCTTAGAGGGCGAAATAGGTATTCAACTTACAGTGAGCTTTTACTATCGTGGTAGGGGACTGTACTTTATTAGTACATTAAAAAAAGTTCAAAATGGCTTTGCTCTTATTGTTCCCCCCATAGTAAATAAAATGGATGTAGAAACGCAAGAAGATGAGAACATTGTTAATGCCACAATTTTTCAAACAGGTTCATCTGGGGTATTAGCATATTGTAAGGAAAAGAGTAATTACTTACTTTTTGAAAATAGATTGTGGCTTAATTTTTTACATGACGAAGCACTTTTGGCAAAGGACTTTTTATATCGGTTTGCAAATTTGGAATTAGTATATCTTGGTGATGTTATTTCGAGACTGATTTCAGACCAAAAACTTGTTTTTTATATACCAGAAAAAAAGATACCTACAAGAAATTTTTTCCCCTATCCAATTTCAATAATACAAGATAATATTGAGCACTTAATGTTATCTTCTGTAAATGCTGAAATTCAAGAATGTAGTCATACAGCGTATATTCCATTTTGTGAGAGCCCCTTAGATGAAGTACATTCTGTATTTGGATTAAAGGCTCGTATGGTAATGGTGAGCCCAATGGAGGTGCTAGATTCAATTCTCATGCTACCAGTTTGTAGATTCTTAATTCAAGACCATGTTATTGATAAAAAACACAGGGTAGGTAGTGCTTATTTAAGTATACTTTGTATAACTGATACTAAAATTATTTTTGGCTTTCCTTTAAAAGAGAATAAAATTTATAACCTGAAAAAAAATGATAACCAACAAATTTTTCCTTTAGAGCAAAATCAAGAATATAGTCTACATTTGCATATACCGTGTGATAAATTTAAAAGAAAAATTTCTGTTACAATTTCAGTTGGGCACGTGTATAAAAATGAGGGTAGGGCTGTGTGTGCATTATGTTCATTTGTAAACTTACAAGAAGAAGATAGGCGATTTTTATATGAAAAATTTAATAAAACAAAATGTACATGATATAAAAGTACTTTTCATTATTGATTTCTTTCGGTATACTTATTAAATGGAAAAAATACATATAAAAGAACAGAGAAAAACGTTCTTTTCTGAATTGGAAGAAAAGGTACAAGAAAAAATACTATCAATTGAGATGGTATGTTTGGAAGCAGATAAATATATATTTGATGTATTAGAATTAAAGCCACAAAAAGCACAAGCACTGTGGGGACTACTCGTTTTTACAGAGACAACAGTGTACTTTTATGCAAATCAAACAGAGCAAACAATCTTGGGTTTTAGAATTGGAAATGCAGCATCGATACAAAAAGAGCAGTTATTTTCATTTAAAACGTTTGAAACATGGAATGCATTAAGTAGTACTAAAAGGGTTTTGTTTATTCCATGTACTGAAAAGTTTGCACTACAAGTAAATTTTACTATTGCATGTGATAATGCTAAAAAAAGCGGGTACTTTAAAATTGAAACACAAAGCACTGCGAAACAAGTTTTAGAAAAAATGGCTACTTATAATTGAGTATCGCTTTGCTCTATTTCTGAATTTTCTAAAGCTCTCTCTTTTTCATCAGAATAGTTTCCTAAAAACACAGAAATGGGATGTAAAGTATTAAAGTTTTCGCATATGATTTTTAGTACAACCATCATTGGAACACCAACTACTAAACCAGTAAAACCCCATAACCAGCCCCAAAAAGATAAGGATACAATAATAACAAAGGGAGAAAGTCCTAGTTGTCTTCCCTGAATTCTTGGTTCTAAAAAATTACCAAGGGCAAAGTTAACTCCAAGCATTAAAATAGCTGTAATAATTACTGGGGCTGGCTCAGGAAAGAACTGGATAAGGGCAAAAATTGTAGTTAAAACGCCTGATAAAATGGATCCAAAATTTGGAATAAAATTTAAAACAAAAGCAATAAAGGCCCAAACAATAGGGAAATCCAAGCCTATGAAAACGGTTCCTAAAAACACCAATATTCCAGTGGCAAGGGAAATAAAAAATTTTACGGACATATACCGAATGGTTTGCTCAATTATGTTTGTAATTATTGATGTTACCTTCGCCTTGTTTTCATCCCCAAACATTATATCAAGTTTTTTACGTAATACTTTTAGTTCAAGTAAAAAGAAAACGGCAAAGAGGGTAACCAAAATTACATTTGCTAAAAATGAAACAATATTTCCAGAAAAACTAAGGGCAAAGTTTTGTAAGGTTTGCCGTATACCCACTTGACTCCAAAGATTTTCCAATAATGAAAAGTCCTCGTTAAAAGTTAAACTAAAAAAAGTTGCAAGAGATGAATAAATAACGGTAAGACGCTCTTCATATTTTGGAAATAAATCAACAATGGCCGTTAAACTTGTTATGAGTAAGGTACTAATACCTGCAACACCTAATAATACAATTATTAAAATAACACAAATACCTAAAACCCATGGTATTTTAAAGTTTTTATTAAGGGTTAATAATAAAGGTTCAAAAACAAGTGAAATTAATATTGCAAGAGTTGCAGGAATAAATACAGAAGATGTTATTTTTAAAACGGCAGTTAAAACTATAACAACTAAAACAAGAAGAAGTAAAAAAATAGGTCGAGCAAAATTCATTTGCTTTTTAAGCTTTGTAATTTTCTCATGATCTAACATTAAAAACTCCTTGTTTGCTCAACCGTATGATACGTTATTTTTTTGATGGAATTGTATCAAAGCCACAAAGCGGAATTAATGCTTGAGGAATTGTAACAGAACCATCTTCGTTTTGGTTATTTTCAAGAACGGCAATAATTGCGCGAGAAATGGCTATTGCAGTTCCATTTAACATATGTACGAACTTATTTTTTCCATCGTCGTCCTTAAATCGCACATTTAATCGGCGAGATTGGAAATCGGTACAGTTAGAGGTAGAAGTTACTTCTCCCCACTCTCCACCGTTTCTACCTGGCATCCATGCTTCTAAATCCCACTTACGATATGCTGGGGCTCCGAGGTCACCTGTGCAAGTATCAACTACACGATATGGAATGTTTAAGCCTTCAAATATTTCTTGTTCAATGTTTCTAAGTTTTTCAT
>CAYJGO010000075.1:0-8228 GCA_964369855.1 uncultured Treponemataceae bacterium
ATGAAGAGAGCACATGAAAGAGATATCTGAGAGGATATGTTTTTTGTGTGCTTTTTATTATGTGATTAATAGGAGTGTTCTATGAAACAGCAAACAATATGATCGTATCAAATGAGGAGGAACGAATAAGTTCAAATGAAACAAAACGATGCTTACATGGAGCTTTAAAATATTATTAGGAGAAAGCGTTGAATCAATGTCCGCAATATCAAGCATACCATGTAGGCATATAATTGAAAGATATTCTAAAAAGATGCTAGTGAGATTATAAAGGAGTAAGGCTTCTGTGTGATGAATATATATGTCCGAATTGTTTTCCTTTATTAAAGGATTAATGTGGATTCGAAACAGAATGGGGTTACTGTGAGTGTTTCAAGTGTGATAGTTGTGAGGCGTTTTTCAACAAGTAGCTTACGTTTAGTGATATCTGTGAAACATGGAGCTATTCATCTTGTTGCTATTACAAATGCTGTTACAGAGGAGAACATAGAAGTAAGCGAAGTAGAAAGTATAGTAGGAGTCATTGGAAAGGAATTAGGCGCTGGACTGACTAAAGTGACAATAGCATATTTGAAATTAGAAAAGAATGAATCAGTAGGAAGAGAAGGATGTCAAGGAAATAGGAAGGAGAAGGATATGTCAAGAAACAATGAAGATGCATCAGCAAGTTGGAACGGTTATATGTATCAAGGAAAAGTTTCGTTACTTTTTGCTCTAAAAAAAATAAATGAGTTAGAAGATAAAGGAGAGTCCTTAGAATTATGGTCATTAGGTATTGAACATAGTGATGATTTTGAATTACGTTGTAATAATAAGGCTTACTCCATTCATCAGGTGAAAAACTATAAAGGAGGACAATTTAGTAAATATCAGAAAGCCTTAATTAAATTGGCCATAAAAGAAGAGACATGTTTGAAATATCTACATACACGAACACCGATTGAGAGTGGGTGGCAAGAAAAATTTGGTGAAATTAGTAGTGAATATGAAGTGCAAAAATATAAAGATATAACAGATGAAGATGCACTAGAATTTTTAGCAGAATATAGAAAGTTTTATAAATTTAGAGATACAAAAAAAAGAAGAGGTGTAAAGGAACCAGTATCGGAAGTAGCGATAATAATCAAAAAATATTTATATAATAATCCTACAATAGAAGAGTGTATGCTATCGATAGAAAAAATCAAGGGGATTTTTGAGAAATATGGACAAGAAAGAGAAGATGAAATCGAAAAACTTAGTAATATTAATATACCCGGTTTTATAGGAGGACTTCAATTACCGAAAGCTATGACGAGTGAAGAAGTAAAAGAAGATTGTATAAATGAGATAGAGAAAAAGTGGGGGAAACGAGCAGAATATAAAAAAGAATCTAGAGATTTATACTATATAAAATTAATAGATGAAATAAATAAACTTGTTACACAGAAGACAGAGGAAAAGCGAGAAGACTTTGAAATACCACTAAAACACATTGAGAATATTTTAAACCAAGTGCAATTTTATGATATGGATAAAGAGCAGAAGCTTCTGCAATATAAAGACAAAATTGAAAAGGCAAAGGATGATTATTGTGCACGGTGCAAAGATACATGTGATAGTGAAGAGTGTTCAGTTGAATCAGTCGTAATACATCTGCTAAGGCAAAAGATTGAAGAGTTTGAAAAAACACTTAGAATTATTTCAATATCAAATGCACAGAAACTAGATGAAAGAGGAAGTGAAATTATAAATCATGATAGACTTAAAAAGGTATTTTTTAAGATACTTAATAAAGTTACTTTGGGATTTACCCTTGATGAGTATAAAGTCATAGCTCGTTCAGAAGATAATAAATATATTATGGCTAGTGGGGTATCAGAAGAAGCAGACGATGAAGATGATGTGAAGTTGGTCGTGGAAACATTATCTAGAAATAGTCAAATAGATGAATTGTTGAAAGATGTAACAATAAAAATGGAGATAGATGAAGTTGTTACAAAAGATATAGAAATGACACTTCAAGAATATAGACCATCTGTAATAGATACCAATGGTGATGAAGCAGCAGAAAACATGACATACTATAAAATTACTAATAATAAGAATCTCAGTTTGATTCGAATGAACACAGCATACCAGAAATATGGGAAAAGAGGAGAGAGCGAATGATGAATTTTAGAGAAATTTTAGAATGGATACTAACTAGTTTGCAATATAAAAAAGTTCAATCAGAAGAATTGTTTGATGTGTACGAGTTCAATAGAAAAAGAGGGCAACAACACTTTTATATTATAACAGATAATTTTAAAGTAGAGGATATAGTAGATTTCAATGAACAACAAAGAGATTTGTTCGAAAAGATTACTGTGGATGATCCAGCGTTTTTAAAAAATACATATTGGGTTTTGGGTGTTGAAGAGATTGAAGAAGAACTTATATTTAGAATAGAAGAAAATGAATATTTCTTCAAAAAATTTGTATTGCAGTATAAGCAACAAGAATTAGTTGATTTCACAACGCACTTTACAGAATCAGATAATATGATAGAGAAAATACATCGTGTAGTTGAAGATATGGAAAGATTTGATAAATTCACAGAAGGTCAAGATTCACTTTACAAATTTGTCTCGAGTCTTTTGATAAAAATGCCGTCATTAAAGATGCCTAGTTTTAGAGGGGAAAACAACGAAGAGATATCATTGAAGATTGAAAAAGAACTAATTGAAAATAAGTTAGATGAGGGAAATAAGATACTACACATGAACCAAAGTCTTATTGAAGAATATTTGACCGATGAATCAAAATTTAATGAGGTGTTAAAAGTACTTGAACAGATAGAAGGAGAGGAAAAGAATGTATAGATTAAAAACTCTAGTAATGAAAAATTACAAAGTGTTTGAAGAGCAAGTTATTGAATTTGGAGACAACCAGTTATTTATATTGCAAGGACCAAATGGATACGGAAAAACAAGTATCTTTGAGGCAGTAGAATATGCACTTACAGGAAAAATCAAAAGGATAACGGAATCACCAACAGTTAATGGGGCAGTGGTCTATGAAGAGAATGTGTTAGCCAATAGACAAGATGAAGCCGTTGAACTCAGCTTAGTGTTAGAAAATTCTGAGGGAAAGACATTGACTATTAAAAGGAAATTATCTTTAGTTGGGCAAAGTGGAATAAAAAATAATCCCAAAAATATCCCCCGCAATACAGAGGTTACATTAAATATTAATGGGGAGAAGGAAATAAAGACAGATAGGAAAGTGACAGAGAAGCTAAAAGAATTATTAGAAATTGATATGGTAGAGTATTTTCAAAAGCTCTACTTTATTTCTCAAGAAGACAGATTATCATTTTTGAATGAAGGAGAAAGTTCGAGAAAGAAAATTATTGATTATTTATTGAATATTGAAAAAGAGAAAAATATATATAATACGTATAATAAATTACAAGTTCAGCTAAACAAGAAATTAGATAAAATTCGAGAAAGTATTAAAGAAGAAAATGAAAAAATAGGTAAAATTGATCGTCAGGAAGGGGTCGTTTACCAAAGGTTAATTAAAGATAAAATAAAATTAATAAGGTGGGATGATGAAAATGTAAAACAATTAGATAGTAATCGATTGGAGCAGTATATTAAAGAGTTAAAAGAATACGGACTGTTGAGAAGGGAAGATATTGCAAATAAATGCAGGAATAATAAAATTGAAAAGGTTACAAAAGATATAGAAGCTTTAAAATTGAACATATTAATTAGTTCTCATGGAGGTGTTGAGAGGGTTGAAAAGGATACAAAATTATTTGAATATCTAGAGCAAGTCAATAAAACAGATCTGTGGGAATTGAATTATGAAGAGTTAGAGAAGCAACTTAATCACAAGATTGAGATGAAGGTGATATCAGATTTACTAGATAAACACAAACAAACGAAAAAACATCTTGATGAGTATAGCAAAAACTTAAATGGTTTAAAAAGTGCCAGAAAAAAATTTTTAGAAGCTAGCAAAATTAATATACTTGGAGATAAAGTATGCCTTAGTTGTGGATATAGTTGGGACGATGCAGTTAGTTATTTGAATGCGACTAAGCGCGTAGAAGATGAGTTGGAAAAGGTGAGTAGTAACGAAGTAAAAGATTTAGAGGGAACTGAGAAGGAGATAGCAGAATTTTATAAAGACAATATAAAAGAGACATTAGAAGAAATGAAGATAAAGACAATGTACACAAGTACAATTGCTATTAATAATAGCGGAGAAAAATTAAAGGAATTTTATGAAGTTATAGAGATGATTTCTTATAAAATTAAAGGCAAGTTTGATAAGATAGAGGACACAGAAGATGAAGCGAGAAAAATCATAGAAAAACTTCAAGAAAGTTTGGCAGTAGTTCCACAAAACATTGATAAACAAATGGAAGTTTTTAATAGAGTTTGTGATGGGAATTTAGAGTTTGTGAAAGAAATTTCAGCAGAGGAAGTAGAAAATAAAAGGATTTATTTAATTCAACAACATTACAAAGAAATAGATAAACAAAACAAAAAAATAAGAGAAAGTGTTGCGAGCTTTGAACGTGAGCAGAAAATTCTAGAAAGAACATTACCGAGAATAAGAGCAATAGCAGATATATATAGTAGAGAAATAAGGAAACATTATAATGTAGTATTATCACAAATAAAAATCCCAGTATTTCTATATACAGCTCGTATTTTACAAACGTACAAAGGTGGTTTGGGTATCTTTGTCGGAAGTGTAGAGAATAGAGACGGAGGTTTGAAATCTATTAGATTCTACACAAAACATGCAAAAAGTCATGATATTTTGTATACGTTGAGTTCTGGACAATTATCAGGATTTATTATTGCATTTACTTTAGTATTGAATAAAGTTTATGGAACGCCAGGATTAAAAAGCATATTAATTGATGATCCAGTGCAAACAATGGATGATTTGAACATAGTATCATTTATAGACATATTGAGGAATGATTTTAATGATTACCAAATTGTTATTTCAACACATGAAAAGAAATTTTCGGATTACTTTTGTTATAGGTATAATAAGGCCGGTCTTAAATATTGTGCAAAGTCAATACTCGAAATTTAATGATTATGGGCTAGAGAATATGAGATACATAAAAAAGGGACGAGTTTACTGAATAGATATCTATATAATGATTAGAAATGATAGAAAAGCAATAAAAGTTATGATATGATTAGTTAACATGTATGGAAATATCGTTGCATTTAAAATAATATCTTGCATGGGTTTTAAAAAGGTCCGAGCACAAAGTTGATAGATTAATAATTAGTGAGACAATTTAATAGTCAATCACTATCAGATAAATAAAAATATGAGAAAGCATGTTGTGATGAAATAAAAAAGTACGAGGAAAGGGGATAAAGAAAATAGTAGAAAAATTACGTGAAAAGGTAATTGAAAACAACGGGATTATTTCATATATTAATTTGAATGAAAATAATGAGTATAGAGGATGGGTATCTGATTTTCATATTACTTTCACTAACGGAAACAAGATGAAATTACAATTAAGTGAGGAGAAGGATTTATTCCTGCTTTTCGTACTTGCTGTTGTTTGGTCAAGAACAGGTCCATGGGAGAATGCAGCATTTTTTATCGCTTATTTAAAATATAAAGGATTTGATAAGGTTCAGGATTGGTCAAATACGGAATTTGTAGATGAACGCTTAAAAGAAAAAGATATAGCGTCAAAGGAAGTACTCCAATTATGTAGAGATGCTACTAGCAGAACTAGAATTAGTTTCAGGAAAGATATATATCATAGTATTTATGTATTAGCAAATAAATGGGATGAAATAAGAGAGTGTTTGAATCAGTCAGAAGAACAAAATAATTATGAAGCATTTGTTACATATATGAGGGGAATAAAGGGTCTGGGCGTGAATTCGCGGTGTATGAACATCAAGATATTGTTGATACTGAGAGAATTAAGGTGCCAGAATATAAAAAGAAATATACCGGGAGAATATTGTTGTGTTCCAGACAAAAGAGTTGTTGATGCCTGTAAAGAGTTAAAGATTAAATTACCAACAAGCATATCAAGTGTAAAACAGTTATTAAATGCATCAAGTATTCTATATAGAAACTTCCATGAATTATATGATATTCCAGCATTTGCTTATGAAGATTTAAAAAAGAGTTTAATTGAGTGATATATTGTAATCTAACGTCTTTACTTGCGTTATCATTTGTAGGAAAAATACGAATTAGGAAAAATTAAAACAGAAGCAGAGTTTAAGGAGAGGTTAGAAAATGTGTTATATAATAGCAAAGAGATTTAATGAAAGTGGTTGTGTTGCTATGAAGACAGAGCATGGAAAGGCATTGGTTGAATTCAAAAGAAGAATGAATAGAATATGCGATGAAGAGATTCAACTAGTAACGATTAGTAGACCTTCTGCATATGGAGAGTATGAGCCATATAAATTTGTTGATTCAGAAGAAGCCTTCGAAGAACAAATGATGGTGTTATAAATATAAAGATTAAAGCGGTTGGAGTTTCCAGTCGCTTTTTTGAAAAAAATTGCGGAAATTCCCATCACACCCTTGACACGAGCGGGGACAGGAAAAACCTATGCAGCAGCATTTGCATTACGGGAATTTGACTCTAAAAGAACATTGTTTCTTGTACATCGGGAACAAATTGCCAAGAAATCTATGGAAAGTTTTGAACGAGTCTTGGGTAGTGGGAAGTCATTTGGATTACTATCAGGTAATTCAAAAGATTATGAAGCAGATTATTTGTTTAGTACGATACAGACGATGTCAAGGGATGAAAATTTATCAAGGTTTGATCCAACTGCGTTTGACACAATAATTGTAGATGAGGTTCATCGTGCTGGGGCGAATACATATTTGAAGATTATGGAATATTTTAAACCGAATTTTCTGCTTGGAATGACAGCAAGCCCAGAACGAACGGATGGATTTGATATTTATCAATTATTCAATCACAATATTGCCTATGAGATACGGTTGCAGCAAGCATTGGAAGAAGATATGCTTTGTCCATTTCACTATTTTGGTATAACAGAAGTGGAAATAGACGGAGAGATTGTAGATGATAGTTCAAAATTGAAGCAGTTTGCGATGCTGACAAGTGATACACGTGTTGACTACATCATACAAAAGGCGAAGTACTATGGACATAGTGGAAATCGAGTAAAGGGACTAGTTTTTTGCAGTAGAAAAACCGAAGCAAGAGAGTTATCTATCAAGTTCAATAAACGAGGGTTTCGGACGACATTTCTTAGTGGCGATGATTCACAAGAACAAAGAGAATTGGCGATTGAACAATTGACAGATGATTCAAGAGAAGATTATATCGATTATATATTTACAGTAGATATATTCAATGAAGGGGTAGATATACCGGAGATTAATCAAGTGATTATGTTACGTCCGACAGAAAGCCCTATTGTTTTTGTACAGCAATTGGGGCGTGGGTTAAGAAAGTCAGCAGACAAAGAGTATGTAGTAATACTGGATTTCATAGGGAACTATAATAATAATTATATGATTCCGATTGCTTTGTCAGGAGATCGAACATACAATAAAGATAATGTTCGCAGATATGTGCGCGAAGGTGAACGGATCATCCCAGGGGAATCAACCATTCATTTTGATGAGATTTCAAGGAAGCGCATTTATCAGTCTATAGATAATGCTAATTTTTCAGACATCAAGCTTATCAAAGATAATTACCTTCAATTAAAATATAAAATAGGAAGAATACCAAGACTTAAAGACTTTGATGAACATGGTGAGATGGATGTGCTTCGCATTTTTGATAACGGAAGTTTAGGGTCATACCATAAATTTTTATCAAAATACGAGAAGGAATATCATATAAGCTTCACTCCAGTAGAGGAAAAATATTTGGAGTTCATTTCAAAGAAACTAGCGAGTGGAAAACGAGTACATGAGCTAGAACTTATCAAGAGGTGTGTGCTATATTCTGCAGGAGTTCTAGGGCAGTGGGAAGAAAAATTGAAATCAAGTTATGGGATTGATATTAGTCAAAAGACAATTACTAATGTGGTGAATGTATTAACCAATGAGTTTCCATCGGGTTCTGGGAAGAAGACATATGCAGGTTGTGTTTTTCTTGAGCAAGTAGATAGTGGAGATGACTATCAAGCATCACAAGCTTTTATACGATTACTGAGAAATACAGAGTTCAAGGATGCGGTTATGGAGCTGGTTGA
>CAYJGO010000076.1:0-7749 GCA_964369855.1 uncultured Treponemataceae bacterium
AGCAATCAGTTACACCAAGTGAATTTGATGCAATAATGAAAAAAATAAAAGCATACGCAGAACTTGAGGGGAAAACACTATGAAAACATTTGGGTTTATAGGCCTTGGCCTCATGGGAGGCTCCTATGCAAAGGCTATAAAAAACTGTGCCATTGCAGCAAGCCCCTTTATTGATGGTGGAGTAAAACTTCTTGCCTGCGATAAAGATAAAAAAACACTTTTAGAGGCAAAGGCAGACGGTGTAATTGACGATGTTTTTTTACCCGATCAAGTACCCGCTATGTTACAAGTTTGCGATGTTGTAATAATCTGCCTGTACCCAAAAATGACACTTGATTTTTTGATTACACACCAGAAGAGTTTTAAAACGGGAGCAATTGTTACCGATATTGCGGGAACTAAGGCAGGTTTAATTGATGGCTTAAAAAACTTTACTCGAGCTGACGTTGATTTCATTCCCGCCCACCCAATGGCAGGAAGTGAAAAAGAGGGTTACGGCCATTCTTCTGCCGATATCTTCAAAGGGCGAAACTACATCATACTTCCTTTAGAAAAATCAAAAAAGGAAAATGTTACCTTCTTAAAAAACCTTAGCCTTGCAATGGGCTTTAAACAGATTATTGAAACCGACGCAAAAAGTCATGACCATAAAATAGCATTTACTTCACAGCTTTGCCATGTTATAGCCTCTGCCCTTGTAGACAGTGCAGAAGACACAAATATAACAGCCTTTGGTGGTGGAAGTTACGAAGATTTAACACGCATTGCAATGATTAATGCTCCCCTATGGACAGAGCTTTTTATCGAAAACAAAGACGAGTTACTTGACCATATTGAAAAATTTGAATCATCGCTTTCAAACATAAAAAAACTCGTTAAAGACTCTGATGAGAAATGCATGAAACAAAGCTTACAGAAAGTACGCGAAAAACGCATTGAAATGAGCACAAAATAAACACTGGCCAAGGCATATTATAGAAATGTGCCTTGGCTTTCGTATTATACCCAATTCTTTTTATATAGTATTCTTGAACCTAAAATTGTAACAAGCACGCTTACTGGAATTAAGCCACCTGAAATGCCACTAGCTAATTCTGCAGGTAACACTAAGAATAATACGGCAACAAATACTATAGGAATAATAGATATTTTAGGGTTTTGCGAAATGAACATATATCCCAATGCTCCAAAAAGAGCCGGCACTACATTTGTAAAGGCTGGCTGTAAAGAAGGTGAGGATAATATTGGAGTGAGTGGTACCAAGGCAAGCACACCTATTACTATAATGATATTTGTTACTAAGGCTGAAGAAGCAACTGATAACACAGATAAAATATCACTCGCTTCACTTCCTGACTCCACACCACTGATTTCAATGGCATTCATCGCACAAGGAATTTTTAAGTTAGTTAAATTGCCCGTAATGAATGCTAAATAAGATGCTCCAGGACCTAGTATAGGTACATAGGTAAGAGTTTCAATTATCCCAATTGGAATATATATAATTCCAACTTGCAAAATTCCAGCTAATACATATGACGCATTCGGCATAACTCCAAAGTATCCTGCAATGGCTACAGGAACTGAACAAATAAGCATAAGGGACAAGATGGTCCATATACGCCCAATTACATGTATATTTGAATTAAATCCTTTCATTAAAGTGCCCCCAAGCCAAACTGTGACGCTAACAACATCGCAAAAATCATCCCTAGTATCATACTTAAGGGTAGTGCAAAGCCTTCTAAAGTCTTTGCCTTATATTTTTTTACAAAAAAACTACAAAAAAACATTGCAGTAGCAGAAACAACCATTACCGCCAAACCAATCCAACCTTCATGCGGATCTAACCTAATATCAATTATTGGATTTCCTAAAAAAGTACAAATCATTCCCATAAACATAGAGGCCACAACAAGCCTTCCCCACTTATTATCCTTTTGTTGCATGTTTCGAATACCACTCGTGTATTTTTTTAAGAAAAATATATTAAATAATGGGCCTGAGATTATGCACACAGTCATAACGGTTGCTATTGAAACAAAAACTTCAGGTGTAAGATTTTCTATCAAAAGGGCAGGAATTTTAGCAGCACTAGCAGCAGCATCTGCTGCTATTAATTCATATTGTACAGCACCAACTACTGAAAGTCTAACCCATGAAAGGGGAACACCCAACCCACCTGACATTGTTACTAATCCTAATAATATCGCTACAGAAGGAACAATAGTAAAAATACAACTAGACCTAATTACGGTATGGATAGTCTTTTTATCTATACCTGCTAGAATTGCTGCCTTATACGACTTAATCATAAAAACAACTGAAAAAGCCGTTATAAAAACTGCAACTACTCCACCCAAAAGATACATAAAAGGTGAGTTCACAATTTCGGCCATACTCATCGAATCCATTTTTTTCTCCACAACCATTGCTGATGCAACTTTTTTTGCTAATTAATTAAAATATTATACCATAATTTTAAAAACAATGGTATAATATTTTTAGAAAAAGAAATGAACATTTTACAAAAATTGGAGGTATACATGAAACATTCTATTTCGACAGATAAAGCACCAGGCGCTATTGGCCCTTATTCACAAGGAGTACAAACGTCTTCCCTTATCTTTACTTCAGGCCAACTTCCAGTCAATCCTGAAACAGGTTCTTTTGCTGGTGACTCAATACGGGAACAAACAAAACAGTCGTTAAAAAATGTACAGGCAGTTCTAGAAGCTGCAGGAAGTTCACTAGATAATGTTATAAAATCAACTGTTTTTTTAAGTGATATGAATAACTTTGGCGGAATGAATGAAGTATATGCAGGGTTTTTTACTGAAGGTAAGTTTCCGGCACGCTCATGCGTTGAAGTAGCACGCCTACCAAAAGATGCCCTCGTAGAAATAGAGGTTATTGCAACTAAGTAGTGCCTGATACAATAGATCTTTCTTCGCACATCCCTCCCCTTGCCAAGCATATTTTTCTGCAAGGCGAAAAGGGATGTGGAAAATCAAGTCTCATAAAAAATATTCTCGCCCATATAAGTAAAAATGCTAACATCGCAGGATTTTATACTTTTTTTAATCCCATCTCAAGTGATGAAAAACTATTATATCTATCTCCGATTCAAACAAAATTGGGTGACCAAAGATTAATCATGCATTGGCAATCTGGCACAATAACAACATATAACGATACTTTTGAAAGTTTTGGGGTAAAAATATTGAATAACACAGACAATGCCGATATCATTATAATGGATGAACTTGGTAGATTTGAGCAAAAATGTGAGTCTTTCAAATACAACGTGTATAAAACCCTTAATGGTATAATTCCTATTTTGGGCGTTTTGCAAATTCAAAACACACAGTCATGGCTAGATACTATTATCAAACACCCAAATGTATCCATTCTACATGTGACAGCAAAAAATAGAAACAAAATTGAAAAAATACTAATTGAACATTTTAGTTTTCTTTAATTACAGTGAAAATAAAAAAACGGATAGGTGTTATAGTATATCTCTGTACACATATATATGTTTACAATGATATTCTACACCTATCCGCTACAAATGGGTCGTGAAAAAAAGACCCTCTAAATAACCAAAGCTATATTTTATCTCTAAAGAAAGAATCTAGCTACAAATACTACAAATAAAATCCATGAAACAACTGAGATTGTCTTTACTTTGCCAGTTACAATTTTAAGGATAACATATGCAATTAATCCCCAAACAATACCTTCTGCAATTGAGTATGCAAATGGCATAACAATAATACAGATAAAAGCTGGAATACCTTCAGTTGGATCATTAAAATCTATTTTTGTAACAACTGCTATCATAAAGAACCCTACCATAATAAGAGCAGGGGCTGTTGCAGCACTTGGAACAAGTAAGAATAATGGGCTCAAAAATAGAGCTAAGAAAAATAAGACAGCTGTAGAAACAGATGCAAGACCAGTTCGTCCACCTGCAGTAACCCCTGCAGTACTTTCTACATAACTTGTTACAGTAGAGGTACCAAGAGCAGCACCTACCGTAGTACCAATCGCATCAGCTAAAAGAGCTTGTTTTACACGAGGAATTTTTCCATTGCTGTCTACAAGACCGGCTCGAGTTGTTACACCAACAAGTGTTCCAACTGTGTCAAAAATATCAACAAAAAAGAAGGTAAAGAAGATTGTGAAGAACTTTAAAGTAGCAATTCCACCCCATTCAAATTCCATGAATATAGGAGCTGCAGGAGTTGAAAAAGGTGAGAACCCTTCAGGAACATTCGTAACACCAAATGGAATACCTACAACTGTTGTAATAAGAATACCTATTAATATTGCTCCAGGAACCTTTAGAACATATAGCACGGCGGTAATAATAAGACCAATAACGGCAACAAGCGGAGCCCCTGATAGTTCAGAGAAGGCTACTATTGTTCCAGCATCACCAACTACTAAACCTGCATTTGCAAGACCAATAAGGGTAATAAATAATCCAATACCAACTGCCACGGCTTTTTTAAGACCGTCTGGTATGGCATCAATTATGGCTTCACGCACATTTAAGAATGAAAGAAGTATAAATACAATACCTTCTAAGAATACAGCTGTTAGAGCAAGCTGATACGATTCGCCCATTCCGAGAACAACGGTAAAAGTAAAAAATGCATTTAATCCCATCCCAGGGGCTAATGCAACCGGTAAGTTTGCAGCAAATGCCATTATCAAAGTTGCAATTGCAGCTGATAAAGCAGTTGCCGTAAATACACCACCTGCATCCATTCCAGTGGCTGATAGCATTCCAGGATTTACAGCTAGAATGTAAGCCATTGCTAGAAACGTAGTTGCCCCTGCTAAAATTTCTCTTTTAGTAGTAGTACCACGTTCTTGAAGTTTAAAGAGTTTTTCCATACTTCCTCCAAATAAATATTATACTTTAATTTTACCACACCTATGCTCAGAGCGCAAGCAAACTTTTTACTATATTTTTGCTTTTTTAAAGTAATGTTCGTAAAATTCTGCGTACTCACAGAGGACTGGAAAAACTTCGAAGAACTCGGTTTAGAGTTTCTGGTGATTGATAATAAACTATAACTGTTGCAATTCTGTCACCTATTTTTTTTAATAAAAATGTTTGATAGCGTGTGCTATCAATATATTTTATTTCACCTGTCAACTCTAAATATTCAATATTACCAAGCTTTCTCGTTCTTTCTTCTAAAAAGGTAATATCTCTGCCGTGACTTTCTATTAATTCTAATCGTAATCTATTTGAATACTCTTTTTCATCAAAATTTTCTTCAGCCAATTTTTCACTTAAAATTTCTACAGTTGTAACACCATCTGTAGATTCACCTATTACCTCATAGACAATCTGCATTTTTGCATAATCTATTTGCTCTGCATTTACACCATCAAAAATAACAGACTGCTTGGCATTAAAATCTTTTAATGCTACTTCCGATCGCAAAATCATATCAGAAGTTGGCGAATATCGAAAACCGAACCACTCGCTTGAAAATTTGTTCGCATCCCAAGTTCCTGGCGAGTATACTTTTTCAGTTACATCTACAGTTCGTAATGTTTCACACCCAGAGAAAAAACAAGTTATTACTAAAATAACAAGCGAGAATATATTCATCAAATTACATTTTTTTCTCATTCATACCTCAAATATATTTTGCATTTTCTAGTTAAATTATGTTCTATGATGCGCACTTTGTCAAGGATTACAAAACAAATACGCCTAAAATAGCTCCGATGGCAATATATACTATAACGGGTATCTTTGTTTTGAATAGTAAGACAACCATTGCAACCCAAGCAAAAATTCGTGGAGCTTCAATAAATGACACTCCGATACCATCATACGACACGGGGAGAATTACAACTGAAATTAAAAAAACATTACAAGCTGCTATCCACACAAGTCCTGTCGCCGTGGGGCGTAATACACTAAACATAGTTTTTACGAGAGGCTTTTCTTGTATTGCTCCAAAATACTTTGCTATTATAGCAATAACAATAAAAGATGGAGCGACAGTACCTGCAGTTGTGAGTATTCCACCTAGTAGGCCATGCATTTCATAGCCAATATATGTCGCCATATTTATTCCAATTGGCCCTGGAGTAGATTCTGAAACCGCAAGCATATTATAAAAATGTTCAGCAGTAATCAAGTTCCTACCTACAAGTTCTTGATACATCAGAGTAATAGCAACTTGCCCACCCCCAATAGTAAAAAGTCCAATATAAAAGAATAATAAAAAAAGTTCAAAGAGTGTCACTGTCGCCTCCTCTCAACTTTTTTGATTTTTTATTCATATATGAAGCTATATATATGCAGAATCCTACAAAAAAAGATCCTAACATAATAATATATGTGGGAACATCATAAAAAAACACTAGCAAGAATACCATTACAGCTATAACTGCTTGAAAAATCTTTTTTATTGAGTTTTTTGCAAATGTAATTGAAGCTTTTGTTAGAAGGGCTGCAACAGAAATATTGATTCCAACTAGTGCTTTTTTTACAATTTCATTATCTGTATAATTCGATAAAAAAGCAGCTATAAGTGTAATTATAATAATAGAAGGAAACACCATACCAAGTGTTCCAAAAATTCCTCCAATCGCCCCGTGTCGCTTAAACCCAACAAAGGTTGCTACATTAACGGCAATAATGCCTGGTGTTGTTTGTCCAATTGCGAAATAGTCTAATAATTCCTCTCGTTTTGTCCACACCCTTTTTACCGAAAGCTCTTCTTCTAATAGTGGTAGCATGGCATACCCACCACCAAATGTAACTGAACCTATCTTAAAAAAGACAAAAAAGACATCAAAAAGCCCTTTTATTAACTGTTTTATATCCTTAAAACCTTCATTCTTCATAAACGTAAGTATAGCATTTTTTTTCAGTTTATAAAAGATAGCTATGTAGTTCGGCTAAAAAGCGCTTCTCACAATTTTTTGCTTTTTATTCTTTTTATCGATGTTTTTTTACAAAAATATTTGTTTATGGTGTATAATGACTATATGAACATTCAAAAAAAGCATTCGATTATTTTGGCATGCATTATATTTATTTTTCACATTCATTTATTTGCCCGAGATAACGATAGCAAAGAAACAGAAACTATTATTGCATTGCCATCTTATGTTGACCCAGAGAACTTGGCTTACTTTTATGGAAATAAACTGACTGACATAAACCTTTTAGGTGGTTACGGGGGGTTTGACATACTATTAGAAAACAATACAATTTTTTTATCTGCTTTTATCGAAGTCGGAGGAGGTATAAATATCGACACCCGTCACATTTATGGCTCAGAGTCTTTTAGCTTTATAAACTTTGGCTGTCGTTATTATTTTTAACACCCTCTTATTTTTCAATTCTTAAAGCACGCATTGAATTAAGTACTGCCAAAAGGGCAACCCCTGTGTCTGCAAAAATTGCCATCCACATGTTTGCAACCCCCAAAGCTCCGAGAATCATAACTACGCCTTTTATCCCAAGTGCTAAAACAATATTTTGCATTACTATAGATAATGTGCGCCGTGCTATTTTTACGGCGAGCGTTAATTTTGAGGGATTATCATCCATAAGAACTATATCACTCGCTTCAATTGCTGCGTCACTTCCAAGAGCTCCCATAGCAATACCAACATCTGCAAGAGCAAGAACAGGAGCGTCGTTGATACCATCTCCAACAAATGAAAGGGTTCCCCGTTTTTTGCCTTGTTTTTTTAATT
>CAYJGO010000077.1:0-7601 GCA_964369855.1 uncultured Treponemataceae bacterium
CTATTTTATCGGGCGATGATGCCGTTCATGCAGATGAAAACCTTGTAATAAATGACATACAACTTACCGTTGAAGATGCGTATGAAGGAATAGAAGGAGCAACGGTTACCATTAATGGCGGTAATATAGATGTCAGCGTTCTTGATGACGCAATGAATGCAAATGAAGATTATGGCTACGTTGAAATAAATGGCGGCACTATTCATTTGCGAGCTTCTGGCGACGGTATTGACTCTAACGGGGATTTACGCATTACGGGTGGACACATAATTCTTGAAGTGGATGCCCTCTACACGAGAGGTGACGGCGATATTGATGTAAGTGGAGAATATAGCCACACGGGTGGAACGATTGTAGATGAAAATGGAAATCCTACTGGACCAAGAAATGAACGAGGCAGGCCAAGAAGATTTTAAAAAATTTTTATTATACTATTTCAAAACGCATTGAAAAAGATATTATCAATCATATTGTTGTATCTATTTCAATTGCGCAAAAAGGAAAAGGATATGTTTACAGTAAACGCTTATATAGATTCTTTAATTACGACACGATCCTGAATAATAGAAAGAATGTCTGTGTAACCATATAAGACAACGCTCATACTACACATAGCCCAAAAGAATATAATCGAATATTTATAGTGAAAAAAATACTACATTAGTTTATCAGTAATGTAGTATTTTGCTATCCTCTATATTACTTACTTTTCCTTTTTTCCAAATATTTCTCATAAAGAATCATACCAGATTTGGATGTATCATTACAGTAAAAATCATCCAACGCTTGACGTTGTTCATTTACACTATACTCCTCTTTATACAGAGAAAGGTCTGCAGCTTCAATATCTAGATTGCAAATTTTTTCATTCATTTTTTCAAGTCGTTGCATAAAATCATCATAATCTTTTTCTTCACTCCAACATACTTCTGCAAAAGCAATTAAGCGTGGAAAAATTTGATATTCAAGCCTAGCTTTGTCAAAAGCAAATTCTGTCCACATATTACATTGAGCTCCAATAATATTTTTCCTCGCTTCAACTGGGACATCTTCAAGACTTGGCATCGTACTTGGGTTATACAGATATGTAGACTTCAAATAATTATATTCATAGGGCATATCTAAATAGGCATAAAAATGGGAGGACATAATATGCTTTCTTCCTTGAGACAATTGTTTTTTCATCTCTTCGTACTGAAAAACACCTTCTCCATTATCACAAAACTCTTCAGCGTGCCGTGTCCAAAAATGTGAAACAATATCTTTGTTAAAATTATCTGTAACATAATCATTCCAGCAAATTGCAATACGCCCGAGTTTTCTGCATTCATCTGCAAGCACATTTTCATAGAACACTTGAAGCTCCTGTTCTTTTTTATAACCCTTTTCCTTCATCATCGACTGACATTTTTGACAAGCCTTCCATTCATCTGTTGGGACTTCATCTCCGCCAAGGTGAATATATTTGCCTGGAAATAGCTTTGCTAAATCCCTAATTATATGTAGTGAAAAATCAATAAAATCTTCATTTGCGATACAACCGATACCAGTGAAAATTCCATTTCCTGCTTCAACTTCTCTTTTTTTCCCATTACATGATAAATGCGGCATAATAGATAGTATTGCAGAAAGATGCCCTGGCATATCAATTTCAGGCACAATGGTTATATGTAGATTTTTCGCATACTCAATAACATCTAAAATTTCTTCTCGAGTGTAGTACCCTCTGTCATAGCTTGCATCGCGATACTCTTGAGGAATACTAGTTTTATTCTCTTTTCTATTTGCATTTTTTAATTCCGGATAGCTTTCAATATCAAGTCTAAAACCTTGATCATCGCAAAGATGCCAATGAAATACATTCATCTTAAAAAATGAAAGAATATCTAGATAATGTTTAATAAATTTTATACCTACAAAGTTTCTCACAACATCATACATAAAACCTCTATATTCATATCGAGGACTATCTTCGATTTCACATTGTGGAATTTTTCCATTAACTTCAAGTTGTGCGAGTGTCTGTTTTGCATAAAACTCACCTGCTTTATCTGCAGCTGTAATGCTTATATTATTTTCTCCAACTGAAAGTTTATACCCCTCAATTGGTAGAGACGTATCAATTTTTACATCTATGCACGATGTATCTTCACTGCAATAAAATCCATTTTTTACATTTTGTACTCTAGGTCGTGGAATTAGTGTCAACATATTTACCTCTTATTTTAATTATTGTATAGTTTCTGCACATGAACCAGTTTTAATTTTATAATTATTCTTACCCGAGTTTTTTACTTCATACAAAGCTTTATCCGCCCCAGAATAAATATCATTGTGAGAGCAATTTCCTGTAAAGTCAACAAATGCACCAACAGAACATGTAAGTAAAACATCTTCATACGCAAATGACAAAGTCTTTACTATTTGCTGTGCAATTGATTCTATCCTATCCAGAGAATTAATATCAGATACGAAAGCTGCAAACTCGTCTCCTCCTAGCCGCCCAACCATATCCTTTTGCCGAAAAATTGCGTGTAATTTTGTTCCAACTGTAACTAAAACTTCATCTCCAGCAGGATGTCCATATCGATCATTAACATCTTTAAAATTATCTAAGTCTATAATAAAAAAAACGCGAGGTAAGCTTCCTAGTTTATTTTCTAAAACATCGGTTAAAAAGGATTCTAGCCCGTAGCGATTTAATAATCCCGTTAAAGAGTCTGCGTGCGCTTTTCTATATGCTTCCTTTATCTTTTCTTCTTTAGCTGTTATATCCATTATTACAACATGAAAGACATCCTCTTCACTATCGTATGACGCTATATCATGAATAAGAATTTGTGTTCCATCTTTTCTTCGAATAGTATACTCATAATCTATTGAGCCATTTTCATCGATTGTTACAGCAAATACTTTTTTTAATATCTCAGTTAAGTCGTCAATTACTATCTCTGAAAACTTATTTTCAAAGATGTTGTGCATTTCATCTTTTGTATACCCTATAATATTATAAAATGACTTATTTGCTTCAATGATTGTAGAAAACGCATCATTTTTACAAATCGCTAACCCACTGGCAAACTTTTCAAAATCAAAATTCATAAATAATCGCCTTTAAGAAGAATGTATTATATACCTATAAATTATAAACATTCAAATCGATTAAAAGTTACAGAACCTGCAAATAAAGGCGCAATGCGATTAAAATATGAACACATTATGTTCCAATATGATATTTTTTATCCTCACGCAGTAAGTCTTTAAATCTATTCTGGCTCATAGGTTTCTCAAAATAATAACCTTGAGCGTAGTCACAATTTAAGCTCGTTAGCCACTTAACTTGCTCAATGGTTTCAACGCCTTCACTGACAACATTCATATTTAATTGCTTAGCCATCTGTACAACAGTATTTACAACAATTGTACCCCTTTTTTCTGCGAGGTTATAATCTAAGAAGGCTTTATCTAGTTTGATGGTATCTGCAACCATTGTATTCAATCTATTAAGAGAAGACTCTCCTGTTCCAAAATCATCTATTGATAAGTATAATCCTACCGATCTTATTTGTTTTGCTTTTTCAATTAATATTTTTTGATCTAAGGTCATTGCACTTTCAGTAATTTCTAACTCTATCTTTCTTGGAGATAGTCCATATTTTTTCATAATTGTAAAATATGCAATTGGAAATTTATCATCAAATAATGTTACGGTTGAAACATTAACAGAAATAAGAGGAATTGAATATTGCTTTTCATTTTCAACTATAAATTTACATACTTCTTCAAATACATATAAATCTAAGTTTACAATAAACCCATTTGCTTCAAAAATTTTAATAAATATGTCTGGATAACTAACAACCTTATTATTGTTATCAAACCAGCGTACCAGGGCTTCTGCACCACCTATCTTTAGTGTATCAAACGCAATTTTTGGTTGAAAAAATACTTTAAATTCATTATTTATCAATGCATCCTTCATCCGTAGAACTATATTATTTTTTAGTTTTAACTCATTTTCAATCCCCTCATCATAAGTAATGTAGGTAATTTTATATTTGCTTTTTCCCTTTAGATGGGCAGCTATGGCTTGGTCTATAATCGTATCAATAGAGAGACTTGTATCTTGAATAATACAAATTCCAACTGATAAACTAAAATTATATTTTTCTCCCATTACTGACTTTATTGCATTGCTAATAAAATGCTCACAAACTTTTTCTAATTTCTCACCTTCATTTATTTTATGAAAGATAACAAATTGGTCTGCTATAATTCTGCTTATAAGAGTATTTGTTCCTGCATACGCTTGTTCTAACGCTGATGCTACTGACTTAATAATTAAATCGCCTTTCATCTTAGTATAAATGGTATTTATTGTGCGAAAACTATCTATGTCAACTAAGATTACTTCATACTCATTCGGTTTTGCTCCTTGTAATATTGCTTTTGCTTGCGAAGAAAAATAATACAATGATATTAAGCTCGTTAAATTGTCATTGTTTAGTATATCTAGTACCACTTTTTTCTTTTCATGCTGTTGAAAATAAAACATGGAAATTATTACAAGTAATATTAAAAGAAACACTGTTACAAGTAGCACAAAATTTTCTTGAATAAAAATTGAGGCTGAATATTCCGGTAAAAAACGCACAGACTGCATAGCCATAACTTCATCAATGCGTGCTCGCTCTAGGTGTTCAAACATAATATTAAATGCACCTAAGTACTCTGTTAAAGAATCGAGATTGCGAGAAAAAAATACTCGTAGCGGTAATGAAAGTGCCGTACTTCGAATACTATAATATTCTTCACCAAGAACTGCCTGTGCGTACTCCACTCCATTTTCTGTTGCGAGAAGTCCATCTATTTCCCTATTTATAAAAGCTGTCAATAGATCATCAAAAGTATCATAAGAGCGTACTTCATTATTTGGATATCGTTTATTTATATCTGTGTAATCAAGTGTTATATAATTGAGCATCCCTATAACACTACTGATGTCCTCAGATACGATTTGGTCAATATATTGCTTTTCGGCGAATAACATCATTGGTAAAGTCATAAATGGATTAGATGGAGAGTAATACTTCATTTCATGTGCAAAATCTCCCGTTGCAGATATCAGCATATCAAAACTCTCATGAGACTCATTTGGCATATCATGGTTATACGGAACATACTTTATATTAAAGCCATATTTTTCAGAAAGTAAATTCATAACTTGTACACTTATACCATCTGCTTGATTTTTATCATTCGTAAACTGTATTGGTTGGTGATGATCAATATAGCCACAGGTTAGCGTTCTACTACTTAGCAAATTCATTTCACTTCTAGTTAAGTATCGCCTTGTTAAATTTTTGCTACCATAATATTTAATTTGCAGTTCTTTTAGGAAATTGCCATCTGCTGAAACAGCAAACCGTATGGCATCGTCAATATCATAAGCAAGCTCACTATTATTCTTAGAAGCAATAAAGTACATATTAAATACTTCTAAATTTAAGACCATTTTTAGGTGCTTTGCTTTGTTATCAATTGTTGTTATTAAATAATAATCAGCCTCTAAATCAACAAAGTCCTTTATGGTGCCATGAACATATGTAATTGAAATATCATTTTTTTCACAATAATCATTGAGGTATCTTTCATATGGGTTTCCAGCATAGCTAGAAACTGTTTTTCCATTGAGCGAATCAGGGTCGTCATAATAAATTTCATTATTTTTAGTTGCAAGAATTAATTGTGTTGTGCCAAGTACTGTTGGAATATACTCATAACGCTCTCGATATATTTTACTATCGAACATAACCCCCATTAAATCTATTTCACCTTTATCTAATGCCTCAAGTGCTTCCCAATAGTCATACTCATAAAACTCAAAAACAAAATCAGAATAATGTTCGCTACGCATAAGTACATCATAACCAAAGCCTCTGCTATCTAAAGACAGAGAATCGTCTATAACACCATAGTCTTTATCATACCCAACCTTAATCGTGATTTTTTCACTTTCAATGTTGGTCGTTTCAAGACTCGATGATGAAAATATAATAATAAAAAAAATAACAAAACAAAATTGCAACGGATGTAGACTTATTTTCATATTACGCTTACCTATGCTTAGACTTTTTTAATTCTACTTATATTTTAGCACATATTTTTTATTAGTCAATCATTTTTACAATAAAAACGATTATATTTTATTATAAACTACTTTCTCGCATCTAGTGATTTATTACGTTGATAATAAGCTTTTTTGTCAATATACATTGATTCATCTGCTGCCTTTTGTACAATCTCCCATGCTGCAAAACTTGAAGCCGTACAAATGGCATACCCGATAGAAGCAGACCCATTAGGAATATTTTCTTTGCATAAATCTGATAATTTTTCTTTTACTTTCATAACATATAATGCAGTTTGATTAGCATATTTAGAAGGTATTATTGTAGCAAATTCATCCCCACCTATTCTATAATTTACACAAAAATTCATTTCATCAACTGACAAGGACTTTGCACATGCTTCTATATAAAAATCACCCATTTTATGGCCCATTGAATCATTGATAATTTTTAACCCATTTATATCGGTAATAACAAGCACTGCTCCATCTAGTTCATGTCTCTGAATAGCATTATAGATATCGGTGTCATATGCATTTCTGTTTTTTAAATTTGTAAGCGAGTCTGTATTATAAATATCTTTGAAGTATGGATTTGAAATACGTTGAAACAAAATTCGCGCAATAAACCCAAAAAAAAGACTTAACAAAAGTATTACGAGGTTTACAACGAGTCTAATATTTCGATATGCTTTGAACTGACTATCCGCATCAAATTCAATGCCTAAAGCAGCTATGACATTACCATTTTCATCGTGCAATGGATAATATGATACATACACATATCCCCAGGGAGTACTTAAAATATCTTCTGGTACAATAACTTTATTATTTAAAGCTTCTAGTAGTGGAGGTTGAAAATCTGCCTCAATTAAGTCACCTACTTTGCGAAAATCGGGGTCAGTATATGGAAGTCCATCAACATGATAAATTAATTCGTCTTCTTTGTTTTTTGTTGCAGTATACAAATATTTGATATTTGATAATCTTCGAACACTATCAAATAAAGCATGCGCTTCAATATAGCTAGCAGTCAACATGTCATTGCTTGTGGTAACCGATGTAAATATATCACTATTTATGCTATCATCAATATATTTGGCAACTGACTTAGACTCACTTCCAAGTAAGCTAATCATTTCATCATAACTCATTTTATAAACAAGGTGATAGATAAGCGCACTCGATAATGCAACAATTGCAATAATGAGTAGTGTTACTTGAACATCTACACGCTGTAACAATTTAGTATTCATGTATTAGCCACCTGCATAATAACCTGTAATTATTTTACGTAGTCATGTATACAGTATAACAGGGAATTTTAATAATTGGCAAGGAAAATATAATTTTTTTCTGGATTTATCTCATTTTTCTACCAGTTTTTGTATGCTACTGATGTTTTTTTCAGCAATATCATAACCGTGCCAATAATTTTTTTCTAGTTCTTTAATATCCGATTCAAATGAGC
>CAYJGO010000078.1:0-7388 GCA_964369855.1 uncultured Treponemataceae bacterium
TTTGTTGATATAAAAAAGAGAATAAGACATGATAAAAATAAACACAAAAGGGTTAGGCCAGCCTTTGTACCATCTGAGACGCTTGTTTGAGTATTAAAGAATATATATGTTATTATAGAAAGAATGATAGGAATAAAAATATTAACAATTGCTTGTAGGGCTTGGTGCTTTTTAGATTCTGATACCCTTACTTGCTTACCGATTTCAAGATGTAGTTTTTTTGGGTTTGAAACCAAGAAGGGCTTTCCTCTCTTTGCACACCCAGTAACGGTGCAGCTTAAACAGGCACCCTCGATAACGGGGATAATCTTTATTAAACCAGTTTGGCTAATTTCTGTTATAATACCTGAGTCACGCATATGAACCACTATTTTTTAAACTCTTTAGGCGCCTTTCGCAATCTTCTTTTCCTGCAATATTCTCAAGTTCCTCATAAGTATCTTTTAGATTATATAATGCATCATAATAGAACGGGAATAGTGTTACTGCTTTTTCAAATGCTATACAGGCTTGTGCAAACTCTGAACGAGCAAAGTATAATACTCCAATTGTATTCCAAATATGTGCATTGTTTTCATTAACTTCTAATGCTCTTGCACAGTACTCAAAAGCTTCATCAATTTCATCTGTTGAAAAACAAATAAGGGCAAGTGTTTCTAAGAGCTCCTCATCGTAATTGTCTATTTCATATGCGGTGAGAAGAACTTCTTTTGCAGACTCTAAGTCTCCAGAATCTCTATAGGTAACACCCAGATTATACCATAAAAGCAGATTAGATTTTTCTATTTTAATAGCTCTTTTAAAGCATGCGATTGCTTCTGAAAAATGACCTTGAGAGGCTAATTCAATTGCATGCATGTTTAGGTTATCAGCATTTTCTGTCATAACTATTCATTAAACTCCTCAAAGTATCAAAAGTTACATATATTATATGATATATTTTGAAAATCTACAAGAACTTTTATAACATTCTTTCAAATAAGCTAGTTATTAACTCTGGTGTTTTTGAAGAGGGAAATTCACTCGAGATTGACTGGCAAGCACTCTTTATTAACGAATCTCCCATTTTTTTTGCTCGTTGGATAGCATCACTTGATTCGATGATTGATATTGCCTGCTCTACTGAAGGGGATTGAATACCTTCAAGTTTTGCTTTGTTAAAACAGTTCATAAGGGTATCAAAGTCATCCTTTTTTGTTTCAATGTGATATAAGACTGGAAGACTTTTTTTCCCCTCCACGATATCATCTCCACGTTTTTTTCCCACATTCCCTGTAGTAAGATTTGTTACATCGTCCAAGATTTGAAATCCAACACCAATATTTGATGCATATGTAGATATTTCTCGTGCTTTTTCAACGGGCTGTCCCCCAGCAATTAGTCCAAGTAAGGCAGATAAACTTGCCAGAGTTCCAGTTTTTAAACGAGTCATGGTTATGTATTCATCAACAGTGGCAAGTTCATTATTATTTTTATGCCAAGCAATATCCATAGCTTGCCCTAGATGTAGCCTTCGGAGCTCAAGATGTAGCTGCTCAAAAAGACACAACTTCAATGAGTCAGGGTTTGATCCCCAGTATATATTCTTATTGGATAGACACTTTGATGCTTGAAAATATAACCAACTGCCAGCATTCAATGCTGCATCTATACCGTAAGTAATATGGGCACTTGGTGTACCCCTTCGAATAACAGCATTATCTTCTATATCGTCATGTATTAAGCTAGCAGTGTGAACAAACTCAACAAGGGGTGTTAGATTATATATCCTGTCTAATATTTTTTGTTTGTTGTCTGTAGTATGTACTGTATCGTTTTCAAGAGCCATTTCACCACACAAAACCATAAGCAAAGGTCTCCACCGTTTTCCCCCCAATAGGAGAAGGTTTCTACAAGGTAGTACAAGGGTGTCGATGAGCTTTTTTGAAATTGGGGAAGTGCTGTGGGAAAAGCTTGTTTGCAGCCATTCATTACTGTAGTCTTTTGGAAGATCTTTTTCTAGTATGTTGTCAATGCTTTTTAATCGTTCAGTAAAATCAAAATTCATATTGAGATTATAGCATATTGTGCCGATAAATAGAATACACAAAGGTAAAAATATGTGTAAAAAGGGTTTGAAGTGTGAATAATTACGAAAAAAGTGATTTTTGGACAAAAAAAGCATTCTCAGAGGGATATCCTGCACGTTCAGTGTATAAACTTAAAGAGATGAATGAAAAATTTTCACTTTTTACAAAGCACTCAAAAGTACTTGATTTAGGGGCTGCTCCAGGAAGTTGGACTGTTTTTGTGTTACGTGAACTGAAGAATACTGGAAAAGTAGTTGCAGTTGACTTACAAGACCTTTCGAAAAATATTAGTGCAAAAAACCTTGCCTTTTTTAAAGGTTCCTTGTATAATGAGGACGTAATAAAAAGTGTAAAGGACTTAGGACCGTATAATACTGTTCTTTGTGATGCAGCTCCAGCAACAACAGGAAACAAGCTCATTGATACTGCTCGTTCAGCTGAATTAGTAGAGATGGCGATTAGCTATGCGCAAGATATGTTATTGCCAGGTGGGAATTGTGCAATTAAGGTTTTTCAAGGAGGCGATCATCAGCTTCTATTAAAAAAAATGAAAGATCTTTTTGAAACAGCACGGGCATTTAAACCTGTTGCATGTCGCACTGAATCATTTGAGACATTTTTTGTTGGACTAAATAGGGAGAAAGAATGATTAAAAAAGTTATTAACAATACAAGGACTCATCTCAAGGCACTTTGTTCGAGAAAATCATTGTTGCGTTCAACTTTATTGCTGCCAGTAATTTTTTATGTTGTTGGTGTATTTGTTTGGATACATGCCACAGCAAAAATTGAACATACTGATACTATAAGTGTGCCATCTCTAAGTATGAGCTTAGATACAGAAGCCTTAATCGATGAGACTCTAGCAGGCTATGATGAATTGAGTGTAGGCGAGCAATCTAACTCACTTGGGCTTTCTAATACGTTGATTACAAATCAGTTTTTCTCAGGACAAGGAGGATACGACTCCTTTTTACCTTACTCATTTCAATCTCAAGTAGTTCCTCGGGCATGGATTGAAGAGATTCATACCGAAAAAGAATATCCAAATTTAACATATCAATCATATCGAATTCAAGAAGGTGATATGATCGGTGTTATTGCAGATAGGTTTGGAATAACACAAGATACTTTAATTAGCGTGAACAATATTCGGCAAACTCGATTAATTCAAATCGGTGAGTACTTGCGTATTCCTTCGATGCCTGGGATTCTGTACACCGTAAAACAAACTGGAGAAACACCAGAAACAATAGCACAAAAATATGAAGTTTCTCCAGATAAAACAGCATCGGTAAATGGACTTGAACTTACTGTTTCACTTGATGAAGGTAGAACTGTATTTATTCCAGACGCTATATTAGACTGGGTAACAGTTCAAGAAATAAATGGAGATTTATTTAGAATACCACTTCGAAATCGTTATTACATAAGTTCCTATTTTGGTTGGAGAAATAGTCCGTTTACAGGAGAAAGAAGCTATCATGGAGCAATTGATATGGCAGCGCCACGATGGACCCCAATTTATGGTGCACTTATTGGAACTGTAACAACGGTTAGATACGGTGACCCAGTGTATGGAAACTATGTTGTTGTTAATCATCATTCAGGATATACGACACTATATGCACACATGGTAGATATAAATGTATATCGAGGTGAAGTTGTCGATACAAACTCAATACTAGGATGGGTAGGAAGTACTGGTATGAGCACAGGGGATCACTTACACTTTGCTATACTAAAATATGGTTCTGCAATTAATCCAATTAACTTGTGGAATTAATATTTGAAAAAGAGGGCTGTCGAAAAGTTTAATAACTTGTTAGACAGCCTTTTTTATCAGACAATGTGAAATGTTTTATCAATTTTTTTAATAAAAAAGTCTAAGTTACTTCCAACAAAGAATGCACAAAAAATACAAATAAAAGCAGAAAAACTGAGATATATAGTAATTTGTAAGAGTGGGTTAATGGTGTTTGTTGCAAAAATACCAAAAAGCAATACTCCCAAAACAAGTGCACACCCAGATAAAATCCATCGTATTAATGATATTGGTTGTGCATTTTCATCATTCAGTATTTTCATTTCTGGGACTAGTTTATGTATAACATTTTTTATAGTAATTCCATTAATAGAAGTAGGTATGTAAAGGGTGCGGGTACTCGCATTATGGGCGAGGGTACACATGCGAACAATTGTCCTACACTTTTTACATGTAAGTAAATGTAATGTAGTTTGCATACTTAAGTGTTCGCCTTTGTCTTTTTCTAAGAATGAGTCGATTGCAGCTTCACATTTGTTTTTTGTCATATAACCTCCAGGATTTATATATGATATACGGTTTCAAGTTTTTTTCGTAATTCTTTTTTTGCACGAAATATGTGCGATTTTATTGTGTTTATTGGAAAGCCTGTGATTACACTAATTTCACTATGTGAAAAGTCATAGAAAAAGTATAAGTCTAAGCACAATGCAAACTGTTCAGGAAGCTCCGTTATGGCAGTTCTAATTGAGTGTGCAGTAAGCTCTCTAAGTTGTTTCTCTTCTGGACTATAATCATTATCTAGTATTTCAATATTTTCACTTAAGGTAGCGTATTCTTTTCGCCTGTTTTTTGCATTAATTGCCACATTATATGCTATGCGCATAAGCCATGTAGAAAATTGAGACTCTTGTCTAAATGAGGAAAGATTTGTAAATGCCTTAATAAATACATCTTGAACAAAATCCGCTGCATCTGTATCATTTTTAAAAAAGCTAAACCCAAGGGGTCGTATCTTTCTTTCATATCGTGTCATTAATATTGAAAAACTTTTTGTATCACCTTTACATATTTTTTTTTATTAATGAAAAATCTTGCAGAGCTTGTTTAGAATACTGAGTATTAAACAGTGTCAACTTCTCTCCAAATACATTCTACTTAAATACTTTGTAGAATACAATTAAGCAAACGCCAACAATGAATGGTATAGCTCCGCCCAGAAGTCTGTAAGAAAACCCATCTATTATTGAAAAGAAAACAGCTAGAATAAGGCCAATACCTGTAAGTAAAATACCGGTTAATAAAGCAAATAGGCTTATTTTAAACTGAAGCGGTTCATACTTATTTGATTTAATAAGTAAACTAATTTGTGAGTTTCTCCAAAAAAGATAAAAGAAAATCACGACTCCACCTATTACAATCCCAACTATAGGTATAATGGACACAATAACCTGTGCTGCTGGGATTAAATTTGCATCTTGCATAACATAACTCCTATACTACTTAGACACTATTGCTACAAAGAAGTTGCAATTATTCTAAAAAAATATATTCGGCAAAATATAATTCATCAACTTTTCCTAATACCAATTCATCATTGATTCTTTCTAAGAGGCTTGTTTTTATTAGCTCTTCACCTGCATCTAACAACTCTTTTTGTGTATACGATTCAAAATAGCTAGTGACAATAAGCCGAAGTTTTTGATTTTTTTTAAATATCTCTTCAAAAAAAGCTGTATCAGAGCTCGGATAAGGGAAATAGGGACTCACTACTATCGGAATAGCTGGATCATCAGCAGTACTGCATCTGAGGAGACCTAGCTGTGAGTATACAGAAGTTGTGTCATCACTTTTTTTAGTAATAATAGTAGGGGAAGGGTCTTCTTTTCGCAAACTATTACCAGGTTTCGCAACTCCAGAAGCAAAAGCAATTGCAGTTGCAAAAATAATAAAAATCACTACACTCGATACAATTAGTAGTAGAATTTGTTCTATTTTTTTCATACAATAAGTTTACACTGTTATTAATATGTGTTCAAGAGCTTTTAATAAAATGCCGATAACTAAGTAGGGGATTTTTTAAGCTCCAATTATTTATTTGGGAGATAGAGTGACTTCAGGACAAAAAATTGCAGTTACATTACTAAGTTCAGTTCTCATTTTTGCAGTTTTTACTGTTATTGCCTTTTCAGGACTTTTTACAGTACTAGAAACACGGTTTTATCAGCCAACAATTGTTCGAGGATTAGAGGATAACCTTCATACTATAGCTCAAAAATTTGGAGAATATGTAAATGTATCACAAGAAAATTATAAGGTGAGCTTTGTAGAAAATAATTCAGTAAAAGAAAGCTTTGCAATTATACAGGCAACTCAGTCAATCGAAGAAAGGGAAAATATTGCAGGGCAGTTAATGGTTGATGATCCATCAGTGTTAGGTATACGAATAATTGAAAGTAATGGCAGAAATTTGCACTACAGTACTTTTGATACTGATATTTTACAGCGAACAGTGAATGCAATTTCGTATAATACGTACGAAGACTTAGGCGAGCTTGATTATGAATTAGTACAAAGTCCTCAACAATCTGAGGGGCGTATAATTTATGACGTCGATTCTGATTTAATTTTGTATAGTTTTCCTTTTTACGATAACATTGGGGCATACAGAGGAACTATTGTTTTTTATTCAACCCTGTATGGTTTTACACAAGAATTGATTTCTTCAAATTTAATCCGTGTTTCTGATTCTCCAATTATGGTTGGCAGCCTTGATAAGCCGATGATATTATTTGGGCTTCCAAATCGTGGTCAAATGCAATTAATTAGTACCATCAATGAATCAGCTGAAGTTATCGAGGCAGGAATGAATAGACTTGTGTCTACCGATACTGATGAAGCACTGGTATTATTTGTTAATTCAAGTGTTGAACGGTTGCAGGTTTCATATTGGTATTCAGAGCAAATGTTCGCATTCCCAGATGCAGTAAAAATTCTTTTGCTTATCACTGTGTTTATAACTTCATATCTTGTTATTTTTCTCGTTTTTAACGCGAAACAAGATGATATAGTAATAATAAAAGATAGAATAAAACGATTTCAATTTTCTCTCATAAATGAGTATATTTCAACAAAAGATAGTTCTGACTGGGATACTATTTCAAAAAGTATTACTAGACGAAAGCATGAAGTTGCCTCTAGTATCAAGAAAAGCTTAGGGCAGCGAAGCAAAAAATATGAGACTGAAGTAAATGATATTCTTGATAAAAGTTGGGATGAGATAATTTCTGCAGTTGGAAAACAAGGTTTAACAAATCAAGGCCATTTTACAAATACGTCAACAGCTGAAATAAAACAGATGTTAGAGCAAATATTGTCAAGCGGAAATATAGTCGTAAATGCAGTAAGCTCTACAGCACCTAGTGAGAGAACTGAACACGGTGAGACACTTAGTGCGGTAAAAAAATCCGTGAAACATAGAACAGAAGTAGTAGAAGAATTAGATGAAGTAGAAGAGCTAGATGAAGTAGAAGAGCTAGATGAAGTAGAAGAGCT
>CAYJGO010000079.1:0-7382 GCA_964369855.1 uncultured Treponemataceae bacterium
CTACAAGTTCTGGTTTTAAGTGATGTAGTTCTGTTAAAAAATCGTCAAATAAACGAATCGCTTCAGGGCTTGGCACGGAGCGATCATATATATCTCCTGTAAGTATTAGTGCATCATAGTCATAAGAATTTATTTCATTTAGCATTGATGTGAGCATATGCTTTTGTTCATTAACAAGAGGGTATTCGTAAAGTATTTTTCCAAGGTGCAAATCCCCTGTTTGTAAAATTTTTAACATATAAAACTATAGCAAAAAATTATCTTTTTGACTATACTATATGTATGGTTATAAAAGCAACGGTATTAGGATATTGTATGGGAGTACGCAGGGCTGTTAAGGCTGCCCTCGATGCACTTACAGAGTATCCTAATCACGAAATATATACATTTGGCCCATTAATACACAATAAAAGTGCTATTAGCATGCTTGAAAATAAAGGAATCAAAATACTTGATACTGCCTCTTTACATGTTTTAAAAGAGTTCAGTAAGCCTACTGTAGTTGTTGTACGTGCACATGGAACTACACTTGCACTAAAGGAACACTTAGAAACAGCTGGTGCTATAGTAATAGATGCAACCTGCCCAAGAGTGCTTATAAACCAAAAAAAAATATTTGATTACTCATCTAATGGCTATAGAATTTTTATTGTTGGAGATAAGTCTCATGGTGAAGTTTCTGCCTTGCAAGGATCTGTTTTTAATGATAGTGAATGTTATGTACTTCAAGACAAACATGAAGTAAAAAACGCCATTAAAAAAATTTCTAACACCCAGAAGAAGTCAATTATAATCGGGCAAACAACAATTACTCAACATGAATACAATGAGGTTGCAAATGAGCTTAAGCATGAGTTCGAGGATATAATAGTTTTTGATACAATCTGTCCTGCAACTCTTGAAAGACAAGATTCTCTTCGAACTCTTTGTTCTCAAGTTGACGGGGTATTGATTGTTGGGGGAAAAGACTCTGCAAATACACAAAGGTTATATCAAATTGCTCAAGATTTATGTATAAAAGATAATAAGATTGTAAGACACATTGAAGTAGCCGATGAAATACCAGATAATTTTTTTCTTTTGGATACAGTTGGCATAACCGCGGGGGCATCAACTCCTGATGAAGATATTATTGAAGTAGAAAAGCGTTTAGAAAAAAATATGGTAAAACGAGGAGGTATTGTTTGAGCACTACGACGTCAGCACTAGCGAGTATTCAATTATCCTCCTCTCAAGCGCATACAAGTTTACTTCAAGATAATAGTCGAGTTTTTATTCGGGTGTTAGAAAAAAGATTTGGTAATGAGTATGTGGTAAGCCTTTTAGGAAATAAGTTCACTGTGGTATCGCAGCGTCCTCTAATAGAAGGCTCTGCATTTAGAGCCACGGTAACAATAAAAGAAGGTAAAGTATTTCTAAGCCCAGATTCTCTCTATCATCAAAACTCAATTCAAAAGTTTTCTGCAACAGGAGCTGATTCTCTTGTTAAACTTCAAGGTTTTTTACAAAACTTAGGATTACCACAAGATAGCTTGTCTTTAAGAATGGTACAATATTTTCAATCTTCGGGACTCACTTTTAATATGAAGCTAGCTTCAAAGGCACGCAGCATTGGTTTGAAATTCCCTGGCAAAGAACATGAGGCTGCTGAAGTTTCTCTCTTTTTAGAGCAGAAGGGAATTAGTTCAAGTGTTGACACCGTGTTAGAAGTTTTGAGTCTATTGTATGCAGATGATCAACATGAAAAGGGTAGTAAAAAAAAGAAGTCAAGTGAAAATGCAAACGAAACTGAAGATGATACCCTTGAAATAGATTCAAGGTTGCACCGTGGTGTTGTGCACGATGAAGATTCTAATGATATTATAGAAAGACTTTTTGAAGACAGTGTTTCGGTGTTACAAAGGCAACAAGGACTGTTAGGATTTTTAAATCAATTATATGTTAATCCACTTCATTGGATTATTTTACCTTTTGAACTTGGGAGTTCAGTTTCTGGCTCAATGAGGCTTTTGTTAGATTTTGAAAAAAAAACCACGGAAAAAGTTCTAATTTTTGCGTTTGTGGGTGGCAAAAAAATTGATTTTATGGTAGAATTTAAAAATGCTGAGATGGATGCAAACTCTACACGCTATGTTGTGCATGTTAGTTGTGATTCGAAGTTAGAGCAAAGGCATATTTCTAGTATACTAAATTCATGCTTACCACAGGGAATTGATTGTGAAGTGCAGTTCACATATTTGCATGCTAATAGTGCACTTTTTTCGCAAGGCGATTCTATTTCTGTTGTTGAGGTTGAGGCGTAATGAAGAAGGTTGCTATAGCTTTGCAATATCCCGAAAAAGCTCCAGCGCCATTTATCCTTTTTAAAGGTAGTGGTAGAAAAGCTGATCGGATAATTGAGATAGCGAGTGAAAACAATATACCCTTAGTTTGTAAGCCTGAAACAGCAATGATTTTATCAGTGCATGAGATTGGAGATTGTGTTCCAGTCGAAACATATGAAGTATTAGCAAGTATTTTTGCTTTTTTGAAAAAGGTAGAGGACTATGACAGAAATTGATACAAAAACGCTTAAAGAGGGAATGTTATTCTCATCACCATTACTATTTGATGATGGTAAAAATATGTTTTTACCAGAAAGAATGCCAATAACAAAGTATCACTTGGAAACATTACAACGCTGGAGTATTGAAAAAGTTATTGCATATGGTAAAGAAATTGCCAATGCAGATGAGGGTATTGATGAACTCGAAATGCTAGAAGAGGTAAGTAGTGTCGATGAAAACCAACTGTATTCAAGGTATATTAGTGCAATACAATGTGTAGAAAAAGTGTTCAAAAGTTATGAGCTTGGAACTCCAATTGATAAAACATGTCTAGATGAGGGTGTTAAAACAATTTACAGCTTAATTAATGAAGAAAAATCATTTCTTGCCGGTATAAGTTTTACTGATGTACGAAATCAAAAACGGATAGCAATTAGTGCGGTAAATGTTTCTATTTTATCCGCAATTATTGCTATGGAATTAAAATTTTCACAAAAAGATATATTACATTTAATTACTGCGGCCTTATTACACGATATAGACATGCTTACTCAACCTGATAATATTGTAAAAAAGATGGGAAAATTAACAGAAGAAGAGTATGCACAAATTAAAACACATGTGCACAAAGCAGTGGCTCTTATTATTGAAAGCCTTTCATATCCAAAAGAGATTGCGGTTATTATATTACAACATCATGAGCGATGGGATGGAAAAGGATATCCAGATGGAAAAGCAGGGCAACAAATTAACCTTGCGTCACGAGTGCTTTCTGTTGCTGATGCATTTGAAGCTATGGTTTCAGATAAAACGTATCGCACAGCATTAGTAGCTCATGATGCAGTAAAGTCACTGCTACAAGATAAAGATACAAGATTTGATCCTGCTGTACTGAAGGCCTTTATAACATGCATCGGAGTGTATCCTGTTGGGTCACATGTATTACTTAGTGATTCATCATTGGCTAAAATCGTTGAGCCAAATCCAAAGGCTCCATTTTTCCCAACCGTTATAATTAGAACCTCAAAGAATCCTGCTTTACCAGTTGATACACTGGTTGACCTAGGTGAGCATAATGGTCTTACAATTTTACGTCCAATAAACCAAAGTGAGTTAGGTGCGTACTTATAATTAAACGAGGTTGATTTGTTTGATGGTAGATATTAAGACAAAGCGAGTTTACCAGTGAATGAAGAAAAGCAAAATCAAAAGCGTAAGTATAACTCAACTTCAATTGGAAAAAGAGGTGAAGAAAAAGCGTGTAATCATTTAATAAATAATGGGTATACGATTGTAGAACGTGATTGGAGGACACTCCAAGGAGAGATAGATATAATTGCCGAAAAAAAGGATGTTTTAATTTTTTTTGAAGTAAAAACAGTTCCCAATTCAGCGAGTGAAACTTTAGAATTGATTTTAGGCAAAATAAAACAAAAAAAAATTGTAGAAACGGCTAAACGTTTTTTGAATATCAATCGACAATATAAGGAGAGGTACATTAGATTTGATGTGCTAATTATTGATATGCATGGCTTACCTCCAGTATATCATATCCAAAGCGCCTTTTCGGAGTCTATATGAGTAATTCAAAAAGTAATTTGCTAGATAAGGTTAGTGTATCAGATAAAATTCTTGCACTAAGATTAAAAATACATGATTCATCATATGTAAATAATGCAGTTCAAGTAATTGCTCTTGTGCTTAGTAAGCGAATTGTTGAACACCCTAAAACATATTAATCTGGTGATTCGTGTGTTTTATTATAATAAATATTGCTTAAGTGAAATAAATAAACTAATTTTTTTTGAGCATATATAGGAGAACACAATGGAATACACAAAAAAACATAAAAAAAAGTGGAATAATAAAAATAGAAAAGATGGCTTTAATAATAAAGACAAAAACGGACAAAAAGAAGATATATTTATAGCCGAAAATTCAGAAGAAATAAAACTACATAAACAAAATACAAAAACATGCGAATATTGTTCAAAACCAATCCATGAAATTAGCTCTGCTTTGATTGATAAAAAATCTGGCGGTGCAATTCATTTTGACTGTGTTATTTCTAAGCTAAGTGAAACTGAAAAATTAGAGCAGGGACAGAAAATTACTTATATTGGACAAGGACGATTTGCAGTACTGTTTTTTGAAAATCCACATGACCTAAGAAAATTTACTATTGTTCGAACTATTGAGTGGGAAGATCAAGATACTCAAGCGGAGTGGAGAAGTAAAATTGCAGGTCTTTATAGCCAAGTAAAATAAAAGATAGTAAGATGGCCATTATAAGGCGGTGTAATTAGCTTTCATCAATACCAAATTTTTCCTTCATTTGAGCAAACATTTTTTCAATCGCTTCATCATCAGATTCACTATCAGGTTCATGATAGGCAACTAAGTGTGAAGGTATTTCATCAATAAATGGGGATGGTTCTGTTTCCATGATTTCTTTGTTACGTCTTCGCTTTCTACATGATGTAATAAATAGTTTGTTTTGAGCTCGGGTTATGGCAACATAGAATAGGCGTCTTTCTTCTTTAATATTGCCTTCACTTTCTTCAACACTTCGAGCATGAGGAATAATTCCTGTTTCACACGCTACAATAAAGACAACAGGGAATTCTAAACCTTTAGAGGCATGTATAGTCATCAAATTCACTTTTCCAGAAAGAGAATCATCCTCTTGGTCATCACGTGAAAGAAGTGTGATTCTGTTAAGCCAAGGAAATAAACCAGATTCAAAGGTATCAGGGTTATTTTCCCATTGTGTTATAGAGTTTATAAGATATTCAATATTTACGTATTTAAAGTGGGCAGCTTTTTCATTTTTTTGATGTTCACTTACTAAATAGCTCCAGTAATCAATTTCATCTACTAGTTCTTTAACACGTTTTGCTAGGGCGCCTTTTGGACTGCTTAAAAGATTAGTTCTTTGATTTTTTATTAATTCTTGGAATTCTTGTAAGGCACGTACCGACTGTGACAAATTAGATGGGTGATCTTCTATTGTTCCCATTTCTTCTTGTGAAAACATTTCTTGGGCAGCGTTTGTTTTATTTCTTTTTTCCAATTCATTATCAATGTGATGCTCAATTGCAAGCCATAGTGAGCATGTCTTTTCTTTAGCAATACTGTTCAATTGTTCAATTGTTTTTCGCCCTATACCGCGCCGAGGGGTATTTATTATTCGTAACAAATTAATATCATCATTTAAGTTTGAACACAATCGTAAATAACTTACAATATCTTTTATTTCTTTTCTCTGATAAAAACTTGTACCACCCGAAACAGTATAGGGTATATTTGAATCTAAAAATGATTCTTCTAATGCTTGCGTTAAAGTGTTTGCACGAACTAAGACACCAAAATCGCCAAACTTTAAGTTTTCTTCAATCTTAATTGAAAGTATTTTTTCTGCAATAAAATCGGCTTCTGCTGCATCGTTTTCAGGAAAAAACAACTCTATTGGTTTACCAGAACCATTCCCAGACCAAAGCGCTTTGTCTTTTCGGTTTGAATTATGAGAGATTACTCCATTTGCAGCGGCTAAGATTGTTTCAGTTGACCGATAGTTTTGTTCTAGTCTGATTTCTTGCACATGAGGAAAGTCTCGTTCAAACATAAGTATATTCTCATAATTAGCACCGCGCCATGAGTAAATTGATTGATCATCGTCTCCTACAACAGCTACATTTTCGTGAGCTAATAGGTGCATAAACTCGTATTGTTGTAGTGAGGTGTCTTGAAACTCATCAACCATTATATATTTAAATCTATCACGATACTTTTCAAGTACTTCTGGATGTTCCTTAAAAAGCCTAATTGGAAGTGCAATTAAATCATCAAAATCTACAGCATTGTATAGTTTTAAGCCTTCTTGGTAACTCTTAAAAAGGGGTCTGTATATGTCATTTACAGAATGTACTCTTGGAATCCCATTTTCACCCTCCCATGACCAACGACCTGATTTAATATTTGAAAAAAGAGAGCCTATTTTATAAACGTCAAGTGCGTCCTGGGTAAAGCCTAACTCTCTTCCAGCTTCCTTTATGAGTTGTGATTTATCAGTTTCATCATATATTGAAAAATTTTCTCGCCATCCGAGATGAGTTATATCCGCTTTTAGGATTCTAACGCCAAAAGCATGGAAGGTGCTTACAGTTAAGTGAGTGAGTTTTTTTTGCGTTTGATCTTTTATTCTTTCTTCCATTTCCTTTGCAGCTTTATTTGTAAAGGTGAGGGCAAGTATTTGACTTTGTGGGATTCCTACGTTTAACATATTGGCAATGCGATATGTAATAACTCGAGTTTTACCACTGCCTGCCCCTGCAATAATTAACAAAGCACCATCGACAGTTGTTACAGCTCGTAACTGTTCTGGATTTAATTCTTTTTCTAATTCTCCCACATTCATAGCAATATTGTAAGTGAAAAATAGAATGTATTCAAGTAGTTTTGAAAATTATACATATTTGAAAAATCAATTCACTTGATTATTTATACAAAAAGTGGTAGTATGATGGAAGTTTGATAAGAACATGGGAAAACCGAATAGCAGTAGGTATAGAAGTTTATTAACTTTATGTTGAATAGCAGTAGACAAATTCCCTATCTAATTTTTTTCGGTAAGACTGCCTTACCGCATTGAGCGATATATCGCAAAAGAGAGTACATGAATTTTAGTGAATTGAATTTGCATGACGAGTTAATGGCTGGTCTTGCAAAAGCAGGATACGAAACCTGCACGCCTGTACAAGAGCAGGTATTGGTTCAGGCCTTAGATGGGCGTGATTTGTATGTCCAGTCTCAAACAGGAACTGGAAAAACAGCCGC
>CAYJGO010000080.1:0-7380 GCA_964369855.1 uncultured Treponemataceae bacterium
ATCTTTTCTTAAAAGAAAAAATCAACCCACTTATTGGTTCAGCAGGTGTGTCTGCCGTTCCAATGGCAGCTCGTGTGTCGAACAAAGTTGGATTAGAATATGATCCTTCAAATTTCTTGATTATGCACGCTATGGGTCCTAATGTTGCTGGTGTTATTGGTACCGCTATTGCAGCTGGTGTATTTATAGCCACGTATGCAAACTAATTAACAGTAATTAATAATTAAGCTCGGTAGATGTTTTATCTCCCGAGCTTTTTTATTATGCTTGTGGGTAAAGAGAAGAAGAAAGGGATGTGCAAATTTGTATGGGTATAATCTGGATAGGGATTAGGGCAAACTTAGTGGATTACACAGATTAGATTTCCACGTATTGAAAGTCCTTTGACCCTACCACAAAAAATTATAAAAATCTGTATATTCTGTCTATTTCTTGTGGATATACAATGACTTGGCTTGTCTGAGTTGTTATTCAAAATCAAACACTTTGGCGTTTTTTTGTATGCTGTTGTATGTTGACACAACCCGATTACTGAGTATAATAGAAATATGAAAAAAACAGCGTACTTGGTTTTAACTTTTTTAGTGGTAATACTTTTTTCCTCCTGCCAAACTATAATATTAGATACCGTTGGAAGTTCTCTTTCTGGAGCAAACAAAAACGGTGTTCCCTCAAATAGAACATCAAATAACGATATGATGTCAGTTTTAACTGGTGAAGAAGATCCGATTCTTATGGCAGATTTTTTTCCAACAGCACTTAAATTATATGAGGTGATGTTAGCACAAAATCCTGAACATCAGGGACTTGCAACAATGACAGGTTCCTTATACGTTATGTATGCAAATGTATTTGTACAAGCTGATGCCGAGATGTTAGGTGTTGAAGATTATTTGTTGCAAGTATCAGAACTGCAGCGTGCTAAATTGCATTATTTAAGAGGTCGAGATTATGTTTTTCAGGCTTTAGATGGGCGTTATACCAATTTTTCAAATAGTCTTTTAAGTGGTGATAGTAAAGTTATTTCTACTGCCCTTAATCAATTACAAATTACAGATGTTTCTGCGGCATACTGGCTTGGAGCTGCGTGGCTTGGAGCTTTTTCAGTTGATCCACTAGACACCTCTCTTTTGAGAACATTATCTGGTGCAGTAGCATTATTGGAAAAAGCTGCAGAACTTGATCCAAATTATTCTGATGGGGCAATTTGGGATATACTCACCGCATTTTATGCAGCTGCCCCTAGTGAGTTTGGGGGTAACCTTGATAGAGCTTACTATACTAGTGAGCAAGCATTTAAAGTGTCTGGCGGAAAAACTGTAGGGCCGTATATAACATATGCAACTTCTTTTAGTATACCTCAGCAAGATATTGACTCATTTAAGGAAAATCTAGAAAAAGCGCTATCTATTGATCCAGATGATAATCCTTCAACGCGTTTAGCTACTATAATATCTCAAAGGAAAGCAGCTTGGCTTTTAGAGAACGCAGAAAATTATTTTATTTTATGGGAATAGAGTTGAGTACTCTTTTGATTTATAGTAAGAAAAGCAATATAGCATATTATTGTAATATATGCTATTATTCATTATAGATACTGTTTGTGTATCTTATTAGATTTGGAGGTAACATGAAAAATCGTATTTTAATAGCAATACTTCTTTTTAGTACAATCACAACATTTACTTGGGCTCAAAAAATTACTGTAAAAGTCGCTTCAGTAGCACCAGCACGCTCTCCTTGGGATATTGAGCAAAAGGCTATGGCTGCCGAATGGTTAGAAATTACAAATGGTCAGGTAGAATTAAAATTCTACAGTTCTACATCACTCGGTGGAGAATCAGGTGTAATAAAGAGAATGAAGTCTTTGCGTCCTGGACAAAAAAGTCCTATAGATGGAGCTATTTTTACAAATATAGGTTTATATGAATTAGCACCAGATTCTCATGCACTAACACTTTGTGTCCCGTTTGTTTTTAGAAATCAAGATGAACTTGCTTACGTTTTAGAAAATGTCAACCCAGAAATTGAAAAAGCCGTAGAAGATGCTGGGTTTTATTTAATGGGATGGTTTAATGTAGGATGGGCTAACTTTTATACAAAAGAAAACGTTCGAACTCCAGATGAGCTTAAAACTTTACGGATGGGGTTTTCAGGCATTAATTCACCAGGTTTAATGAATGCTTTTAGAGCTGCAAGTTTTAACATGGTAGATATTGTACCAGAAAAAATGATGCAAAGTATTAGAAGTGGAAATGGGGTAAAGGTAGTTTATTCTATACCAATGTTTGCTTATGCTGCTCAGTATTATACAGAACTTCCTTATGTGGTAGACATTCCTCTAAATCCAATTATGTCTGCATTTGTAATTTCAAAAGATACGTGGGATTCTATTCCTAACCAATACAAACCAGCTTTATTAGAATCGATTAAACGGACTGAAGAAAAATTTGTTCGTGTACAGCAAGAAACTGACAGAGAGTATTTGGAAAAAATGAAAAGCGAAGGTAATACTCTAATAAAACTTACTAATAACGAAGTTAAGCTCTGGGAAGAAACCTTACAAGGCGACGCTGAGAAAATGGCAAATACCCCAGGCTCAGTAATTGATAAAACCTTTTATAACAAAATGGTAAAATTACTTGAAGATTATAGGCAATAACAATGATTAATATACAAAAGAATTTTTTGCGGCTTGAAAAAATTGTAGTGGTTGGTGTCGTTATACTATTATGTGCCTTACCATTTGTTCAACTAATTAGTGAAAAAATGCTAGGTATAGTAATTAACGATATAGACTTAATGATGGTTAATTTAGTGTTTTTGTTTTCGTGCTTTGCGACTGCAATTACATGGAGAAATGATAAACATATTTGCATTGCATCAATTGATAATATGAAGGATTGCACTTTTAAGGAGGTAATAGGAATCTTAAAAGCAATTATAATTCCGTGTATACTCATCGCATTATTCTTTGCATCTTTTTCAGAGTTCTTTGTTTTATTTTATCCCGAAGATATAATTTGGGGTATTCAACTACGACTTATTTTTGCCTTTTTACCGCTTTTATATCTTGCAATGATAGTTATGACTATCTTGAAAAAAGATAATATTCTCTATTCTATAATGGGGATACTTCTAGGCCTTTTTATTTCATCAGGCCAAATTGCAAATGTTTTATATGCATTATTTCAAGTAGGCGATTTATCTTTTTTTGATAATATGTGGAATATTTGGATTAACTTTTCTTCTGCAGCTGTGATACCCTTGGTTTTAATTTTTATTGCTTTTGCATTTATGGGTGTGCCGTTATTCTTAGTATTAGCTTTTCTTGCATTTATTGCTTTTTCTGCGGGAAGTTCTGGCTTTGAGATTCGATTAATTCCAGTAGGAACATATTCAATTCTCACTGATAAGAGTATAGCTGCTATTCCGCTATTTACAATTGCAGGCTATATTTTATCAAAAGGTAGTGCTGGGCGCAGGTTAATAGATATTTTTGAAGCTTGCTTTGGATGGTTTAAAGGTGGAGTGATTGTAGCTGCTGTTCTTGTTGCGGCCTTCTTTACAACTATGACAGGAATCTCAGGTGCAACAATATTAGCTCTTGGAGCTTTGCTTACTTCGGTTTTAGTTGGAGCAGGCTATTCTAAAGATAGAGCTGAATCGCTTGTCACATCATCTGGGGCTATAGGTTTATTATTTCCTCCAAGTTTAGCTATAATTATGTATGGAACGGTAAATTATTTTTCTGTTGATGTATTTGATCTTTTTAAAGCTGCTGTACTTCCTGGAGTCATTTTAGCACTTGCAATGGTTATAGTTGGAATTTTTTATAGTAAAGGAGCCGAGAAAGTTCCATTTACTGGAGAAAAATTAGTTGCTTCATTAAAAAATGGTGTTTTTGAAATTTTACTTCCAATATGTATTATTGGGGGATACTTTGGCGGAGTTTTTACTCTTTTTCAAACTGCTGCATTTGCGGTGCTTTATACATTTATAGTTGGTGTGTGGGTTCGAAAAGACTTTTCATTAAAAAGGGCAATTTCAGTTGTAATAGAATCACTTCCAACAGCAGGTGGTATTTTAGCAATTTTTGGAGCTGCGCGGGGTCTTTCTGATTATATTTTGTTTTCAGACATTCCATTTATGCTAACAGATTTTGTTATTGCTAATATTGAATCAAAAATAGTATTTCTTTTATTAGTAAATTTAGTATTATTGGTAGTAGGGTGTCTTATGGATATATATTCTGCCATCCTCATTGTGTCGCCTCTTCTAATTCCAATTGCAGAGTCTTTTGGAATTAACCCTGTGCATATGGGTGTTATTTTCTTAATGAATATGCAATTAGGCTTTTTAACTCCACCAGTAGGTATGGACTTGTTTATTTCTTCATATGCATTTGATAAGCCTGTAGTAAAAGTTGTAAAAGGAATAATACCTTTCTTACTTATACAGTTTATTGTAGTATTGTTAATAACATATATTCCATGGTTTACGACGGCATTCTTATAGAATGTATTATTTTTTAACTTGACGAAATATTATGCGTAAAATTTTTGCAACGCTTTTTTTACTATTTGCAATAGCCTCCGCTTCATGCTCAAAGCAAAGTAATAATATTACTACAGATTTTGATGTAGATAATATTGAAAATGAAGTGATAATTCGAGAACGCTTACAAGAGGAAGCAATTACTCAATATGTTAGTAATTTAACCTTAGAACAAAAAATTTCGCAATTATTTTTAGTTTCTGTTGATGGTACGAATGCAAATTTATCTGCCACTACTTATCATGTTCCACCAGGTGGTTATATTTTATTTTCAAGAAATACAGTTGATGGAGAAGATAAGATTATAAGTCTTATAGGCGACACCCTCACGTATTACGGTACCACAGGTGAAATATTACCTTACTTTTCAATAGATCATGAAGGTGGAATAGTAAATCGTTTGCGTGGTGTTGCAAGTCAACTTCCTTCAGCTCAAGATGTAGCGATAGCATTAGAAGTTGATGAAGCTGAACACTTGTATTCTTTAGCAGCAATGCAATTAAAGGCTCTTGGAATTCATGTAAATTTAGGACCAATGGCAGAAGCATCATATGCTTCAAATAAAGACTTTGCAGGAACTCGTAGTTATGGAACACGTGAAAAGACAGTACACTATTCAAGTGCCTTCTTAAACGGATTTCGAGAACAAGGCATTTATTGCGTAGTTAAGCATTTTCCTGGGAATACTAATGTTGACCCACACTATTTTTTGCCTGTATTAAAAGGTGATAAAGAAACAATCCAAAAACTATATGTGGAGCCTTTTACGACTCTTGTTGCAGATGATGGTTTATTGATTAGTCATGTAATAGTACCATCATTTGATGAAAACAACCCAGCATGCCTTTCTCCAATAGTAATGGATGAGTTAGTATATAATTCTTTAAACTTCAATGGTCTCGTTTTTTCAGATGATATTCTCATGGATGCCCTCTTAGAGCATGGTTATCCACCTGAAATTGCTATGTCTATGGCTCTAAAAGCGGGGGTAAACGTTTTAATGATTTCTCATCCAGCATACTGGAATGTGATTCCAATATTAGAAAATTTGGTAGAAGATGATTCAGAGCTAGAGGTATTAATTAACAATTCTGTTAAAAAAATATTATTTGCAAAAGAACAAATGGGTTTATATTTTTATAAAGAAGTGCAATCAAGTACAGGAGACAGCTCATTGATATTTGAGTCAGTTAATGTCTCTTCTCTATATAATATAGAAAAACAGTTAAATGATTTTTCGCATGCTAGGCATTTAGGAAGCGAATTTTATAATAAATTCTGGTAAGGATTCTGTACTTGAAAACATTAACAAATAATTTAGAAAGAGTGCTATATAGCGATAAAAGCCTGGCTGTTTTTAACAAATTGCCAGGGGAAATATGTGAGTCTTGGACAAAGGATTGTAAGGAAGAGAAGAGTTTTTATGTACCTGAAATTGTTTTAGAAGCATATAGCAACGAAAATAAACCACCATTTTGTCAATGTTTTAACAGGCTAGATAGACCAGTAAGTGGGGCGAATGTAGTGCTCTTTGATAAAAATATATTTTCTTTACTGCAAAATCAGTTTACAAATAGTCAAAAAAATGAGAAGACTGTAAAAAAAATATACTGGGCAATTGTAGAAGGGAATATTCCTAAAATGGACACATATGATGTAATCGAGCATTTTTTGCGCTTTGATTCTAAAAAACAGCGCTCATTTGCATATGATACAAATGAGAGAAAGACAAAATTAGCTCGTTTAGGATGGAAATCTATTGGTCACGGTGACAATTATTCATTTATTGAAATAGAGCTTTATACTGGGCGAACACATCAAATTCGCTCTCAGCTTGCAAAGATAGGACTGCATATTAAAGGTGATGTTAAGTATGGAGCTAGAAGACAAGATACACTGGGGGGAATAAGGCTTCATGCGAGATATATAGAGTTTTTACATCCTATTACTAAAAGAGCTGTATGTGTAAATGCACCTTTATTGAATATTGATCCACTATGGCAAGCTTTTGAGGAATGCATTAAGTGAGTATTTATAAGGGACAAAGTGGCTTTGATGCGTACTATAATGAAATCTATAAAAATAGATGGGAAAACTTAAAAGATGCTTTCTTACAAGAGCCAAATTATATTGAATGGAAGCAATTTTCAAGTGAGCCCTATTATTTAGATAGCGCTAGCGTTTTGGCGGCTTTTGCATTACCCTTAATTGGAAAAAAAAATATTTTGGATATGTGTGCAGCTCCTGGTGGTAAAAGCATAGTTTTATCATATCGCATGGATAGTGATGCAAGCCTTCTGTGTAATGAACGCTCAGCTTCTAGGCGAAATAGGTTGATACACGTACTAGACACTCATGTGGATCCTAACACACGCGATAGAATTCGAGTTTCTGCAAATGATGGCTCTTTGATGTGTAAAAAAGAGGCAAACAGTTTTGATGCGATTTTACTCGATGCACCATGCTCATCAGAACGGCACGTAATACAAAATACAAAGTATTTAGATTTATGGACAAGTTCAAGAATAAAAAATCTTAGTTTTACCCAATGGTCATTATTATCATCTTCCTATAGGCTCTTAAAAAGTGGAGGACATGTTTTATATTCTACCTGTGCCTTATCAACAGTAGAAAATGATGAAGTAGTACGAAAATTATTAAAAAAGTTTGATACAGCAGAAATTGCTGACATTGACTTAACTCAAATTAGCATTGATTGTCCTCATCGACTACCCACTCCTGAAAAAACTGACTATGGCTTCCATGTTTTACCAGATATAGCAAATAATGCAGGTCCTCTATACTTCTCTTTGATTAAAAAAA
>CAYJGO010000081.1:0-7320 GCA_964369855.1 uncultured Treponemataceae bacterium
AAGGAATTTTTTCTAGTAAAATAATTCCTTATAGAGGTAGTTGGTTAGAATTTGAAGTAGACCAAAAGAAAGACTTAGTGTACGCAAAAGTAGATCGAAAAAAGAGAATCTTAGGAACTATCTTTTTGAGGGCATTGGGTATTTCGAGTCGCGAAGAAATTATAAATGCTTTTTATACTACAGAAAGCATAAAAGTAGCAGATACAAAAGAATTTAAAGAAGCCTTAGTTGGGCGCGTTCTTGCAACCGCTGTTTTTATTAAAAATCCAGATGGTGGAGAGCAAAAAAAAGTATTTTCTGCTGGCGATAAAATGCAGCCTCACAGTATAGATGAGCTTTTTTTACATCCTGAGATAAAAAAACTTACATTAATAAATTTTGAAGATGAATCATCGTTAAACTCTCAAATGATTATCAACTGTTTTGAAAGAGAATCAATTCGTTATACACAAGAAGGTTCTGATTCAGATGAGCCTACGATGGAAGATTCACTTTCTGCAGTATATCAAGTTCTTATGCCAGGTGAGCCTATCACTCTTGAATCTGCCGAAAAAGATTTGCATAGCATGTTTTTCTCTAGCAGAAGATATGATTTAGGTCGCGTTGGTCGATATAAGTTAAACAAAAAATTTAATCTTAATGAACCGACTACAGAACATACATTAGTAAAAGATGATATTATTGCAACAATGAAACATCTTATTAAGGTATACATAGGCGACGAAAGTCTCGATGATATTGACCACATGGGAAATAGACGTGTTCGTTCAGTTGGCGAGTTAATGACTAATCAATTAAAAACTGCGTTTAGCAGAATGGAAAGAATAGCTAAAGAGCGAATGAGTCTAAAAGAAACTGAAACTATGAAGCCACAAGATCTTGTTTCTATCAAGCCAATTGTTGCTTCCATTAAAGAATTCTTTGGCTCAAGTCAATTATCACAGTTCATGGATCAAGTTAATCCTCTGGCTGAGCTTACACACAAGCGTCGTCTAAATGCGCTTGGGCCTGGTGGTCTTTCTAGAGATAGAGCTGGTTTTGAAGTTCGTGATGTTCACTATACACATTATGGTCGTATGTGTCCAATTGAAACTCCTGAAGGCCCAAATATTGGTCTTATTGTTTCGCTTGCAATTTATACTCGTGTAAATGAATATGGTTTTCTTGAAGCCCCATATAGAAAAATTGAAAAGGGAAAGGCAACTGAACAAGTTGATTACCTTTCAGCTATGGACGAAGATAGATATTTCATTGGACAGGTTTCTGTCGATATGAAAGATGACGGTTCATTTAAGACTGAGCAAATTGCAAGTCGTCGTTACGGTGATTATGCATCTCGCGCACCGCAAGATGTACAGTATATGGACGTTTCGCCTAAACAAATTATATCTGTTTCAGCATCTCTTATCCCGTTCTTAGAGCATGATGATGCTAACCGGGCCCTTATGGGTTGTAACATGCAACGTCAAGCTGTTCCACTATTATTCCCTGAACCACCTCGTGTTGGTACAGGTATGGAAGCAAAGTGCGCATACGACTCTGGTGTTTTAGTAAAAGCAGAACATGCTGGTACCGTTACGCATATTACATCTGATGAAATACGAATCAAACCTAGTTCAAAGGGTAAGAATTCTGAAGATGATGTTTACACATTATTAAAATACCAAAGAACTAACCAAGATACATGTTATCATCAACGACCTGTTGTTGAATTGGGGCAAAAAGTTGAAGCAGGTGCAGTTCTTGCTGATGGGCCTGCAACATATCAAGGTGAGTTAGCACTTGGTAGAAATATACTTGTTGGGTTTGTTCCTTGGAATGGTTATAATTATGAGGATGCTATTCTTATTTCTCAGCGTGTTGTAAAAGAAGATATGTTTACTTCTATACATATTAAAGAATTTATTACAGAAATACGAGAAACTAAACTTGGGCCAGAAAAAATCACTCGTGATATACCTAACACAGCTGAAAAAACACTTGATAACCTTGATGTTGAAGGTGTAATTAGAATAGGTGCTAAAGTACGTTCTGGAGACATTCTTGTTGGAAAAGTTACGCCTAAAAGTGAAACAGAAACAACACCTGAATTCAAACTTCTTAATTCTATTTTCGGTGAAAAGGCAAAAGAAGTTCGAGATACGTCATTAAGAATTCCTCATGGTACCGAAGGTACAGTTATTGATGTACAAAGACTCAGAAGATCTGAAGGTGATGACTTAAATCCTGGTGTGGATGAAGTAGTTAAAGTTCTAATAGCAACAAAGCGCAAGCTTCGTGAAGGTGATAAAATGGCTGGGCGCCACGGTAACAAAGGTATCGTAGCTAGAATCTTGCCAGTAGAAGACATGCCGTATCTAGAAGATGGAACATCTTTGGATATTTGTCTTAATCCATTAGGGGTTCCTTCTCGTATGAATATTGGACAGATTATGGAATCTGAATTAGGTTTAGCAGGTTTATACCTTGATGAATGGTATGAGTCACCGGTATTCCAATCGCCATCAAATGAACAAATTGAAAACAAACTTGTAGAAGCAGGTTTTAAGACAAACTCAAAAGCGGTACTAAGAGACGGTAGAACTGGAGAGGCGTTTCAAAATGATGTATTCGTAGGTGTAATCTATTACTTAAAGTTACATCACTTGGTTGATGATAAAATGCATGCTCGTTCAACAGGTCCTTATTCACTTGTTACTCAGCAACCTCTTGGTGGTAAGGCACAATTTGGTGGACAGCGTTTGGGTGAAATGGAAGTTTGGGCACTTGAAGCATATGGTGCTGCAAATACTCTCCAAGAGCTCTTAACTATCAAGTCTGATGATATGAATGGTAGATCTAAGATTTATGAATCAATTGTTAAGGGTGAGCCATCTACTCCTGCGGGTGTACCTGAATCATTCAATGTATTGGTGCAAGAACTTAGAGGTCTAGCACTTGACTTTAGTATTTATGATGCTAAAGGAAATCAGATTCCGCTTACGGAAAGAGATGAAGAGTTAATCTCTAAGTCTGGATCAAATTTTTAGAAAGTGATTAATAAAAGCTATTATGACACGAAAGTGTTATGATAGCTGTATAGTTTTTAAGGAGCATACATGCGAGATATACAAGATTTTGACAGTCTAATGATAAAGCTTGCTTCACCAGATGCAATTCGTGCATGGTCTTATGGTGAGGTAAAAAAGCCTGAAACAATAAATTATCGTACTCTACGACCAGAAAAAGATGGTCTGTTTTGTGAGAGAATTTTTGGTACTACAAAAGAGTGGGAATGTTATTGTGGTAAGTTTAAATCTATCCGTTATAAAGGTTTTATTTGTGATCGATGTGGCGTTGAAGTTACACACTTCAAAGTGCGTCGTGAAAGAATGGGCCATATTGAACTTGCTGCTCCTGTTTCTCATATTTGGTACTATAGATCAGTTCCAAGTAGAATGGGGTTGCTCTTAGACTTACAAGTAGCTGCATTGCGCTCAATTTTGTATTATGAAAAATATATTGTAATTGATGCTGGAGATACCGACTTAAAAAAAATGCAATTACTCACAGAAGATGAGTATTTAGAAAAACAAGAACGATACGGCGGAGCTTTTACAGCAGGAATGGGTGCCGAAGCAATTAAAACGTTGTTAGAAAACTTAAACCTCGATGAATTAGCGCTAGAATTACGTGCAAAAATGATTGAAAAAGGTGCAAAAAGCGATCGTCGTCTTTTAAAAAGAATTGAAATTGTTGAGAACTTCCGTGCCTCAACTAATAAGTGTTCTTGGATGATTTTAGATGCAATTCCAGTTATACCACCTGAGTTACGTCCTATGGTACAGTTAGATGGTGGTAGATTTGCTACATCTGACTTAAATGACTTATACCGTCGTGTAATTAATAGAAATAACCGTTTGCAACGACTTATGGATTTAAATGCACCTGATATTATTATAAGAAATGAAAAAAGAATGCTTCAAGAAGCAGTTGATTCTCTATTTGATAATTCAAAACGAAAGAGAGTTGTAAAAGGTGCTTCTAATAGACCATTAAAATCAATTTCTGATATGTTAAAAGGAAAGCAAGGCCGTTTTAGACAAAATCTTTTAGGTAAGCGTGTTGACTACTCAGGGCGTTCTGTAATTTGTGTAGGACCTGAATTAAAGCTTTGGCAATGTGGGCTTCCAACAAAAATGGCTCTTGAATTGTTTAAGCCATTTATTATGAAAAAACTCGTTGATAAAGACGTAGTATATAATATTAAAAAAGCAAAAATGCTTGTTGAATCAGAGTCCCCAGAAGTTTTTGCAATTCTTGATGAGGTAGTACGTGAGCACCCTGTTATGTTAAACCGAGCTCCAACTCTCCATAGATTAGGTATACAAGCTTTTGAACCTGTTTTGGTAGAAGGTAAAGCTATTCGTCTTCACCCTCTTGTTTGTCATGCATTTAATGCTGACTTTGATGGTGACCAAATGGCTGTACACGTTCCTTTAACTCAAGCAGCACAAATGGAATGTTGGACATTGATGCTTTCAGCTCGTAACCTTTTAGACCCTGCTAACGGAAAAACAATTGTATACCCATCACAAGATATGGTTTTAGGTATATATTATTTAACAAAAATTAAACCTTCTGGTAAGGGAACAGGAAAACGCTTTAGTAGTGAAAATGAAGCTCTTTTAGCAGCTGAATCAAATAGTATTGATTGGCAGTCTGAAATACACGTACCAATTATGAAGGCTCCTTACAATGGCAAGCTAACAACAACAACAGCTGGTCGAATTGTATTTAACGATGAAATGCCAAAAGATGTAGAATACGAAAACCAACTATTGGGCGACAAAGAATTAAAAAAACTTATAGAAAAAGTTTATAAAAAGCAAGGCCCATGGCTTACTGTTCAAATGCTTGATGCTATTAAAGCTGTTGGGTATAGGTATGCAACCTTCTTTGGGGCAACAATTTCTATGGATGATATTCTTGTTCCAGAAGAAAAGCCAGAAATGATGGATAAGGCTAATACAGAGGTTGAAGCTATTACTAAGCAGTACCGCCAAGGTAGAATTACACAAGACGAACGTTATAACAGAGTAGTTGAAGTTTGGACTAAAACAAACGAAGACTTAACAAATGTTATGATGAAAAAGCTTGAAAATGATAAAGATGGGTTTAACACTATTTACATGATGGCATCTTCTGGTGCTCGTGGTAGTAGAAACCAAATTAGACAGCTTGCAGGTATGCGGGGTCTTATGTCAAAACCTAATGGTGAGATTATTGAACTTCCTATTCGCGCGAACTTTAAAGAGGGCTTGTCTGTTATCGAGTTCTATATTTCAACTAACGGTGCACGTAAGGGGTTGTCTGATACTGCTCTTAAAACTGCTGACGCAGGTTACTTAACTCGGCGTCTAGTAGATATTGCTCAAGATGTTGTTATTAATGAAGAAGATTGTGGAACTATCAATGGTATTGATTATGAAACTATCAAAGATGGTGATGAAGTTGTTGAAGCATTAAAAGACAGAATTGTTGGGCGGTTTACGCTAGAAAATATTGTACATCCAATTACAGGCGAATTAATTGTTGGTGTTAACGAATATATTACTGATGAATTAGCAAATGAAATAGATGTAGCAGGTGTTGAAAAAGTTAAAATTAGAACAGTTCTTACTTGTGAAGCCAGACATGGTGTTTGTTGTAAGTGTTATGGACGAAATCTAGCTCATAATAAAAGAATTGAAATTGGTGAAGCTGTAGGTATAATTGCAGCTCAATCAATTGGTGAGCCTGGTACACAGCTTACCATGCGTACATTCCACGTAGGTGGTACTGCTTCTAAAATTAGTGAAGAAAATAGAATTGGGTTAACATTTCCTGCTATTGTTCAAAGTATAACAGGTTCTCATGTTGTCTTAGATGATGGTAATTGGCTATTCACAAGAAAAGGTAGCATGGAAGTAACGAGAGTGTATGGAGAATATACACTTGAAGGAGCAAAGGCACTCGTAGCGGATGGAGACAAAGTTGCTGCAGGTACACCATTGTTTGATATTAAAGGTGAAAAAACACTCGCTGTAGAATCTGGTAGAATAATCTTAAATAAGAAACACATGTTCTTAGCAGGTAATAATCTTAAAATTGAAATTAAAAATGGATCAACAGTAAATGTAAAAGAAGGTGAATTTGTTGACGCAAATAAAACTATGGGACGATTTGATGCGTTCTCAGATCCAATTATTGCCGAACACACTGGTTATGTACACTATGAAGATATAATTCTTGATTCTACATTGGCAGAAGTAGTTGATGAGGAAACTGGAAACGTTGAAAAACGTATTACAGATCTTCATTTAGATACAAAGCAACCACGCGTTTTAATTACAGATGAAGCTGGTAACGAATTGGGAAGTTATTATCTACCGAGTGGAGCCGTTCTTCTTATTGAAGATAAGCAAAGCATTAAGGCAGGTACACATATAGCTAAGACTCTTAAGGAATCAGCTAAAACAAGTGATATTACTGGTGGTCTTCCTCGTGTTTCTGATCTTTTTGAAGCTCGAAAGCCTAAGTCACCTACTGTATTAGCCCAAATTACTGGTGTTGTACAATTTAAGGGTATAGCTAAAGCAAAAAGAGTTATTGCTGTTGTAGATAAGTATGGCAAGTCTTTTGACCATTTAGTTCCTATGACAAAAAGGTTGTTGGTGAGAGATGGAGACACTGTAGAAGCTGGCGAAAGCTTATGCGATGGTTCTGTCAGTCCACATGATATCTTAGCAATACTAGGTGAACATGCATTACAAACATATTTGATGGATGAAATACAACAAGTGTACCGAATGCAAGGTGTAAGTATAAATGATAAGCATATTGGAATTATTGTTCGTCAAATGCTTCGAAAGGTTGAAATTGTCGCTGTAGGAGATACTCGATTTATTTTTGGACAACAAGTAGATAAATACAAGTTCCATGAGGAAAATACTCGTGTTATAAGCGAAGGTGGTCAACCAGCTATTGCTAGGCCGATGTTCCAAGGAATTACGAAGGCAGCCTTAAATATTGATTCATTTATTTCAGCTGCATCATTCCAAGAAACAACAAAGGTATTAACAAATGCTGCTATTGCAGGAGCTGTTGATAATCTACGTGGTCTAAAGGAAAATGTTGCAATTGGGCATTTAATTCCTGCAGGAACTGGTATTAAGAACTATAAAAACTTAAAGTTGTTTGATGAAAATGCTTCAGACTTAGATATTCAAATGGAAGAAATTCTTGAGAGACGAAAGATTGAAAAAGAAATGGAAGCTCAAATGGAAGAAGTGATGTTTG
>CAYJGO010000082.1:0-7076 GCA_964369855.1 uncultured Treponemataceae bacterium
TCTTCGGTGTATATATAATTTTCATCAATAATGGTTATAGTAACCTTACCAAGATTATCTCCTTGATAATATAGATATAACTCAATTGTATCATCACTCAACTGAGTAATGCTTTTCACTTGAAAACCTACCAAACCTGATATCCCATAACCACCAGTTGAGTCATCTCTAATTAAAATACTTAAAATATCATAACCATTTTTAACTCCCCGAGAGTTGTTACTACTATCTAAAGAAGATGGTGGTGAATTAAATAAATAATCATACAGATTTTGTGGCACCCAGTCGCCGTTTAAAATTTCAGGATTCCAGGAAAACATAGAGAAAGAAAGATTACATATTACCAATATGAGCACTATTTTTTTCATATATTACTCCTTGCAAAAATTGTGTAATTTAGTATAAACTGTATTTAGGCAAAATTAATACGCGAGTCGTGATAATAAATCAAGAGCCACACTTATTGTACATTTAGATCAGGAAGCGTTGCGAGAAACCTTAATTTTTGTGAAGAATCTTCCAAAATGCACTATCTGGTTTTTTAAGCTCTTTTGAACCGCGAGTAATTTTACAAAGACTCATGTTAAATTTCTTTGCTATTTCTCTTTGGGGAGTTCCATTATTTATTTCTTTTACTAAGAGCCATCGAGCAGAAATTTCTCTTCTCTCTGATGGCGTTAACAGACAATCTAAAAAATCCTTAATTAAGGCTTTGTCTTGAATATCACTTAAAATAGAATTAAGTTCTACCCATCCTTTTTCTATTTCTTTTTCATATTCAGGATTTACCATATTGTCTTTTGACTTCATACTATAATTATACACCATTTATAAAAAAAAAGAAAGAGATTATTAATAAAAGTCGTTACCAAAATAAAAGATGATACAGCAATCGTAAAGGTAAATTTAACATAACTACTTGACACAATTCAAAATTTAGCCCATATTTATAGTATGGCAGTTTCTTTTTTCTCAGATTTGATTTCTCGCACATTAGATTTATTTGGGTCTTCTGATTCAGATACAGATAAAAAAAGGTTTTTAAAAAAAGTAAGCAAAAGCCTTTCTCAAACAAAAGTAAAATACTATAAATACTCATCTGATGAGGCTTTACCTGGTTTAGCAAAATTCTTTTTCGAATTATACAAAGTGTTAGGCCCTGCTCAAGCTGCATTTAGAAATATAAAAAACCCAAATGCTTATAAAAACATGGTTATGAATTACTTTTTAACCGATGAGCAAAAAGAAATTGAACTTAGACTAGGAGAAGAGTCTATTTATGAAATGGCAAAAAAAATGCCATTAAAACAACTATCCGAAAATGTATCAAGAGATTTATCAACTTATTTAAATATTTTTTCTGAAGAAAAGATTGCTCTTATTGATATAACTTTTTCATATTTAACAAAATTAGTTGATTTTTGTTCATTTGACTTTTATTTTTTCTTAAAGAAATTTGACTCAGGCCTACAAGAAGAAAATTTTAATTATACTCCACATTTTACGACAATTCGTGCAGAGTATGTTGTTGAAGACCTAAAAGAATTTATTGATGTTGCTTGGTCTCTTCCGTTTGATGCAAACTGGACTCAAACTTTTAATGTATTAAAAGAAACAATGGGTATTCAACCAATAAATATGTCTGTATGGAATAAGATAATTCAGAGACTAAGACGTTTACACGACTTAGGTGTTTTTGAAATGGTCATTCAGTTAATTGCAAAAGACCCTGGATATCAAGCAGTGATTACAGACACAAGTCACAACATAATTGATTCCCAGATCAGTACAATTAAAGAAGGGGCTGAGTCTGTTCTACGAAAAATACAAGCCCAACAAAAAAGTTCAAAAATTGATGATATACTTAATGCTATTTTTGGAACAACAAATATAGCTCGCTTAAAAAGTTATACAGAAGATGCAAACCAAACCTTTAATAAAAAAGGATTGTCTGGCTATGCTTATGCTCAGCCTCTAAATTACTTAAAAGCTTTTTTAAATGATTACTACAAAAAAAGTGTTAGAGAATTTGCAGACTTGGTACTTGTTCGAGGCCAATGGGTATCATCAAATTTAGCAACACCTCTGTCAGAAACATACCACGACTTACTAGCATTATCAGAAAAGATAACAGAATTTGATGATGAATTAGGCGAGGAAGGCGTCCAAGGCCTTAAAATAAAAACTTATATTGCCCGTGCTGATCGTGATAGAGAAGCAAAGAATATACTAAAAACACTTGTTAAAGATACAAATGAGCAAGCAAACAAAATGCTTGTAGAAGCTACTAAAAGTTTAATTGTTGTAGCTAAAAATACTAAAATGCTTTTAGAAGATTTAGAAAAGAAAAAGCCTGAGATTTTGATAAACTGGTCTGAGTTGATTCATTTCGCAGAGCGCCCAATAAAAGAACAGGGAATAGATGTTTATAAGCAAATATTCCACTTTGTTACTCTTATGAAATTTTTCTTATCAAAGTCTGATGACGAGTGATATCTTTTAGTTAAACCCGTATTATTCTTGAATGTGTAAGGATTTCACTTCCTGTTTCAGTTATAAGGATATCATTTTCTAAACGGCACCCCCCTATTTCAGGATCATATAACCCAGGTTCACATGTTAAAACCATACCAGGTTCAAATACTATACTCTTATCCATCTTTGTTCTAACTGTTGGCCATTCATGAGCCTGAAGCCCATAACCATGACCTAGACTGTGCGGCATCATTCTTTTTTCGCTAGCAAAAATTTTATCCACTAAAGCACCTGCTGCATGTATAGGCTCCCCTGGCTTATACAATGGTATCGCTTCATTATACGCTCTTTCTACTAATGCTAACTGCTTTTCTTGCTCATCTGTTAATGGTCCCTTTGCAACAGTGAGCGTAACATCACTTGTATAACCGTCAACCACAACACCAAAATCTAATATTGAAAGCCCTTTTGCAGGCCAAGGTGAAGCTGTGTATGGAGGAAAACAATGAATACCAAAACTTCTGGAAGGACCTGCAGCTAGTGTGTCAAAGCCTGTTTTTTCACAACCTTCTTTTCTGCACTCCCTTTCAATTAACAGTGCTACATCTGTTTCGCTTTTAATTGTATTATTTTTAACACCTTGTTCTACTAAGTCAATAATCTTATCTGTTATTTTTGATGCAGTACGAATACAATCTAATTCATGCTCATCTTTAATTGCTCGCATCTTTTCTACAAACTCTGTAGAGCCACCGTCTCTACAAATAACATTATAATTTTGAAGCTCTTGTACATATGATAAAAAGAGCGGATACGATACAGATGAAGGAATTTCAACCTTAGAGTTTTTTGGAACTTTTAAATGCTCAAGCAAGCCCAAAGCTGCTTTTACTGGGTTTCTTTCAAACATAGTATAACCAATTATTGAATCTGCGTGTCCCATTTTTTCAGCCATCGAAACATCCCATGAACATAGTACGCTTGATCCATCAATCGATAGCATAAAAATAGAATCAGTTGGCATACCTGAAAAATACCTTACAGCAGGAGTCCTCCCCGCTTCACTATCATGGAAAAATACAGCTGCAATCCCTTCTTTTGCCATCCATGAAATAAGAGTCTCTCTTCGTTTTTTATACATATCGTCCATAAATCCTCCAGTATTCTAAAACAATACCATATCACAAAATGATTTTTAGTTCAAGTTTATCTAAATCAAATAACTTTACGATTTTGCAAAACTATTGTATAATTACTATACAAATAAGCATATGTATTAATTGATAAGGAGATTGTATGAAGCGAATTGCATTATTTTTAATTCTTGCCCTGTTTGCCTCCGTTTGGTTTCTAAGTGCAGATTCTGCACTTGGATACTGGAAAAGTATTGATGATGAAACCGGCAAAGTTACAGCAGGCTGGGAAATTTATGTTGAAAATGGAAAACTGTACGGTAAAATTATTACTGCGGTTGATGTTACGAGTTATGATTTAGCAACAGAGTGTATAGGCCCGTACGATGATTTTCCACTTCCTGGAGATACCTCAAAAATGACTATTGTAGGAACCCCATGGATTTATGGTCTAGAAAACAAGTCAAATGGAGTTTGGAAAGGTGGCAGAATTATTGATCCTGCAAACGGAAAGGATTATACCTGTGAAATAACGTTTCATAAGGCAGGTGGTAAATACCGAGTTGATACACTAGAAATGCGTGGTAAAATTGGTCCTTTTGGACGAAGTCAGTTTTGGCAAAGAGCAACACTTGATGAAATCTTAGCCTTGTAAAATTATTTTCTTTTAAATAGTTAATATTGAAAGATAATCATTTGTTATTTGAGTTTGTTTTGAAAAAATATCTTGTTTATTTTCATAACACATAAAAGCAGCCATTGGAGTGAAGTGTTTTTGCATTTCTTTCAATGGTGTGTTCTCTTTTAATGTAGCTGTTTCACGACGAAAAGACCCAAACACATAAGCCCCATCCTCTCCTGTAGTGCAACATGTACACATATCTACCACATGAATATTCTCTTTTTTTACCCCTGCACACTCAAGTAAATACATATTTGCATTTTTCAATGATAACTGATAAGAATTTTCTGATTTTTTTCTTATGCAACCTTTCGTAAAATTTTCAATAAAATATTGTGCTCTTTGCTCATCAACACTATAACAGCAATCATGAATATGAGGCCCAATCACTACCTTAAAATCACTTGCTTTTGCATTGTATGTTTGTTCTGCAAGCTGCAAAGCTTGTGTAATAATACCAGTTCCCTTCCATCCAGAATGGAGAACCCCAAAACAACCAGTTTTATCATCCCAAAGATATAATGGCATACAATCTGCAACAGTAATAACAGGGACAAGATTTGGATTACAGGTGATAACTCCATCAGCTTGTAAACCTTGAGTCTCTCCTTTTTCATTAACAGCTACAACAGTTTGAGAATGTATAAGCTCTAATGGGAGTAAGTCTTTTGTACTTGAAAGGATGGTTGAAAAAAAATGATTACGATTTGTGTTATCCTCATTCCACCTAAAACGCATTGATTTCGCTTTTAACAAAGTTAAGCATGCAAGTGGCGAATTTATTTTATTACTCACCTGGATTCCCCGTAACTTCAATTCCTCCAATATCCTTTAGAATATCAAGTGCTTCATTAATTGATTCTGAGGCCAACAAAAGATGCTTACGAATCGGCTTATTATCTGGGCCTGCTAAGCTCGCAATATTTGAAATTGTATCATAATTTGCATTATACTTTGCTATTAAAATTCCACCAAAAATTGAAATTAGCGATCTGCAAGCATTTCCAAAAGTAAGTATAATCATACTCACTTCCGATTCTACTGCTTGCACTAACATTTGCGCTTGCATTTGCCCTTGTACTGTTCGAAGAAAATCTGAAGAAAGTTGAGAAAAATTTTGTCCGTGCAACCCTTGTGGTGACAACTTAATATTTAACTCATTAATTGTTTGACCTAAAGTGTTCATCTCGGTATATGTATCTGTAAACTCAACTTTATTATCACGCAATATAAATTCCCCTCTAGCCATTAGAATTTTAAGAGCATCATGATACTTCGGATACACATTTTTAAAAAAGGCATATAAAAATCCTAAAGAATAATCTTTTGAAAAAGGCTGAGAAACATTGTCTTTTAACCAAGGGCGATTTGGAAAAAAAGGATAATCATTTGTTCCACAAAATTGTGTTACCTTAAGTTTAGTAGTAAAAAGTTTCTTATCTTGTAACCACTTACTCCATTTTCTATCAAAAATTCTCTTCCATTGAGCTTTATATTGCACAAACCAATCTTCTCCACTTTCTTTATAAGTGGGCTCCCATGAAAGCGAATTAAATGCAATTTTCCCAATTGATTTAATCGGCACTGAATCTGAAAATCGCCGGATCATTACTATACACTTTCTGCTCATTTCAACATGCGTATCAATACCTACTTCTATTTCTAATCTTTCACCTGGTTTTAACTGGCTTTGTGAATAAAATAAATATAAAGCTTCTAATACTTCTGGCTCTATATTTTTTGCGTTACCCAACACGGATGCAAATTTTTCAATTTCACTTTTTGCTGAATGAGCCAAACAGTTTAGTCTACCATCTGAAGCAGGTGAGAATTTTTGAATAAACGAATCAAAGGGTAGATTTACAAATGCTGAAAGCCAGTTTAAACTCCTGACGCATGTATATAAAATTGACTTATTTTGCGGACTAACTTCAGCAAGGACCAACTCCATTTTTCGCAAAAGACTTGCCCTCATATCATTAGAAATCTCTTGAGTAAATGAAATTGAAAAAGGATTTGACACCTCATCGATTTTTTTTTCAATATCACCCATAAATAATGAACCAAGCACAATTAAAAAATCGTTAGGATTATCATTTGAATATAGTATCTCAGCTTGAAAAAATGCTGAAATTTTTCGTAATTCTACCAATTGTTCATAAAACCCCTGCTCAAGTGTAATCCTTTGAGAATTAAAAATCTGAGGATACCGGGCTTCTATTTTTTTAGACAACTTACTAATTCGATGTTCGGCATAAACAACATCAACACTTTGACTTTGAAATAAGGACTTAATATACAAAATTATTCGTGTAAAAAAAGGCTCATGACTAAAACTCTTACTTCCATCATCGGTGGCTAAGTCTGCATGAGAATCTTTGAGGTCAAAAACAGTTTCCTCAGGTTTGATTTTGCTTTTCATTTGTTTCAAAATTGATGCTCTATCATCTAACGATAATCCTGCAACAAGATTGTCAAAAGGCTCAGCTTTATCGCCCATTATTACACTCCTCACAACCATTTTGATTTCTATCTAATACAAAATAGTTCAATGAATATAGTTAGTATATCATAGAAAGAATAAAAATACAAGAAAGCAATATCATTTTTACTTTCTTGTATTTAGTCAAGTGTGTAACTTTATCATAGACGAACACTATATATCTTAGTATACTTATAAAAAGAGGATAATATAATGTCTACAAACATCGAAAAAAGTTTTACTATTACGGGAATGAGTTGTGCAGCATGTTCTGCCGCAGTAGAGAGAGTTACACGAAAAATAG
>CAYJGO010000083.1:0-6960 GCA_964369855.1 uncultured Treponemataceae bacterium
ATTTTCAAAAATTACTTTTACAATTACGGGGCGATCTATTGGGTTAATGGCATCTCTGTTATTTTTTCTCTCATCCATTTCATGAGCATCTTTTGCAGACTGTACAACATTTTCTATGTCCTTTTGAACATCATCCCATTTGCCTTCTTTGGCAGCACCTACATTGATAACCATGTCAATTTCATGTGCTCCATCAAGAACAGCTGCAATTGTTTCTGCTCCTTTTATTTCTGAGTTAGAAGCACCTAGGGGAAAACCTATAACGGTACATATAGCTGGGTAATAGCCGTCTTTGTTTGGAGTGGATAATATTTTTGCAGCATATGGAATATGCACAGGGTTAATGCATACAGAGGCAAAAGAAAACTCTTTTGCTTCTAAGCAAAGTTTTTCAATATCTTGTGTTGTAGCAGTAGCTTTTAGAATTGTGTGATCAATCATTTTTAAAATATCCATTGTATTATCCTTGTCGTTAGTATTATATCATTATGCACTATAACATACTTAAGTTCAAGTCGAAAAAGTTTATTTTTCAATTTCTTAAAACATAAAAAAAATTATAGAGTTAACTTGTGCTAACTGGGAGTAATACGGTACAATAAGGTATCTTAATAAATGAGGTAATTTATGGCACACAAAATTAATGACGAATGTGTAAACTGTGCAGCTTGCGAAAGTGAATGTCCAGTTAATGCAATTAGCGAAGGTGATGGCGCTAGAGTAATTGATGCAGGTACATGTATTGATTGTGCAGCATGCACTTCAGTATGTCCTGTTGATGCAATCCATCAAGAATAATTTTTAAGGGTATATTTTATCAAAGTTGATGAAATATACCCTATATTTTTTTATACTGATATGGTATAATTACTATATGGGTGTGAATCTTAAAATAATTCTTATTAGTTTTTTTTCAGTTCTTTTAAAAATTTTTCTTCTTATTCTTTTATGTATTCTCGTTTCATTAGTTATTATTTATCCATTGTGGTTATTTGCAACTACGATGAAAGACTTATTTTCTGTTTTTGTTTTAGTGCTTTTTTTATTACTCCTATTCTTAAAAGTATCACTTATTATAAAAAGAAAAAAAAATTAAGCGTATGATAAAATATTGTTTTTTTTATGCTTTTATTTTTATCAGTCTGACAAACTTGTACTCTCAGGTATCTGTAGATGCAATGCCCCCAACAAATTCTAGCGAAAATATTCGATACCCGCTTATACGTAGAATGACAAATAGTGACCCTGTATTTTTGCAATATATACAAGAGGTGGAAGAAAATTATAAAAGTATTGCACGTCAAAGAAACGTAGCAACATATTTATATTCTTATGTTGCAACACAGACAGATGACCTTCTTTCTATTGCTGCACGTTGTAATATTCCCTATGAATCAATAGCACTCATTAATTCTATTGCATACGTGGATTCTGCAATAGCAGGACAAACTCTTTTACTACCCACTAATCCAGCACTTTTTATTGCAGAATTCCCTAAAACACCTCTTGAGTTTCTTTTAAAAACACGGTATGCTAATAATAGTGGATATGAACAGTTTTCAGTTGGTGATGAATCATATACATTGATACCAAATGCACGCCTTACTCCTACAGAGCGAGCTTTTTTTACAGATTCAGCAATGATTGCACCGTTAGCCTTAGGAGTTATTTCATCTTCATTTGGTATGCGAATTAGTCCTTTTACAGGGGAGCAAAGTTTTCATAGAGGAACTGACATTGCAGCTCCTATTGGGACTCCAGTATTTGCATCTAAGTCTGGTGTTGTTGCGTATGCAGGAAGATATCATCCTGTATATGGGAATTATATAATATTGCAACATGACAATAACATGCAGAGTCTATACGCCCATCTAGATGACCTTCATGTAGAAACGGGAGAAATAGTTGAAAAAGGTTCGAACATAGGTACCGTTGGAAGTACTGGTATGTCAACAGGACCGCATTTACATTTTGAAATATTAATTGGCAATAGGGCACAAAATCCTGAAGCTTTAATTAGAAATTTTATACAGTAGGTGAAACATGAATGCAAAAAATAAGCACATACGTTTATTTTTGTTATTTTTTTTATTATGTTCTCATGTAGCTTTTGCAGAGTCTTTTCGTGTTAGAGGTGTGGTTCTAAAAGAGCTCGATGAAAATTCAAAAACTGAATTAATAAAATTAGGTATGAATCATGCCTTATACATACAACTTCCTGAGCAAACAGAGTTTTTAAAAAGCATTGAACTAAAAATTACTATACCTTCCATACTAGCTGAGTATGGTGGAGGTGTTGCATATTCCTTTTATGATAACGTTAGCCCCACACCGAGTGAAAAGAAAATTGACTACTCAGCACAAAGATTGCATATTGGTACATTTTCTAATCGGTTAACATACTATATACAAATACCCATTTCGGATGATTTTGAAATTAAAGACGATCCCTATAGTACAGTTGTTTCACTGAAAGCAGGAGAGCCGCTTGAAGAATTATTTTTTCGGATTCATATAGTGATGAAAGGTATACCAGATGGTTTATTTGATTCTACCCTTGAGGTAGAAATACGTCCGGTTCTAGCAGATAAAGGGGTTCTTGACCTTTCAGTTTTATACCCTGAAAATATGAAGGGTGATAAAGAAGAGTATCCATTTATTTTATTTATAAATGAAATTATGACAGATTTTACAAACGAGCCTATTGCGCTGCCTGTGGGTACACATCACATAACAATCTCTTCTGAACATTTTAGAAATGAGGTTCAAACATTTATCGTAGAAAAAGCCTCAGAAACTCATGTTGAAATTCAATTGCAGGATATAGCACCATTACTGGCAATATCTGCTCCAGAACATACAAGATTTTTTTTGAATGATGTTGAGTATAAAGATATTTCGAAGCCAATTGTAGTAACACCTGGGATGCATCAATTGCGTTTTTCTGTTGGCGAGTACGAAATATTGAGAACAGTTGAAGTCTTGAATGGTAGAACTTACAATATCAATGTTTTGTTTGATATTGATATTTCAGAGCAATAGCCCATTATTCATAAAATTAATTAAAGAATTTGATATGTTTGTCCGATATTAATAATGTCGGGTGAGCAAATCCCCTCCCACCCATTGTTCGCCCGACATGCCTTGATGGCGTGGCCGACACTTGTGTCGGTCATTTTTTTTATAATCTCATTTTAGTAACTGCCCATTAACCACTTGACAAAAAGCCATTAGTTTAATACTCTATTATAGTGGAAAAGAATAGACGTAATGTTTGCATTATATTGTCAGGTGGATTACTATTTGCACTATTAATAGGTGCATTTCTTGGTGTCTTACTAGCTGGTACAGTGAACATAAAAAATACAGAACATTTTACAGAATATACAACAACATTGCCTACACGCCTCCTAGATATAAATGGAGAGCTTATCACTGAGTTCTCTTCTGATGAAAAGCGTAAAATAATTGAGTACGCAGACTTACCCCAACATCTTATCGATGCCCTTATTACCCGTGAAGATGATAATTTCTTTGAACACTCTGGATTTAATATTTTATCAATTATAAGAGCTGCAATTGGGCAAGTTTTCGGGCGTAACCTAGGTGGGGGTAGTACTTTAACACAACAGATTGCTGGTACACTATATTTGGATAGAACAGAAATAACTATAACTCGTAAAATTTTTGAGTTATGGTGGGCTGTTCAAATGGAGAGACGCTATTCAAAGGAAGAGATTCTTGAATTATATTTAAATGAAGTATATTTAGGTGATGGTACATATGGCGTTAACTCTGCATCTGAGTATTATTTTGGCCATGAAGCTTCAGATATAAGTGCTGGTGAAGCTGCTATCTTGGTAATACAACTATCAAATCCTACCTATTATAATCCATTCGAAAACCCAAATCGTGCCATGGAACGTCAAAGATATGTATTAGATGAAATGGTTTCATTTGGTTACTTAACAAAGGAAGAAGCTGATGCAGAGTATGAAAACTTTTGGTTAAATTTTGATTTTACTCGCATAAGTTCTTCTGCTTATTATTTAAGAGATGATAAAGCACCGTGGTTTAGTGAGTATGTGCGCCGTGAATTAGAAGATATGATGTATGGTACTATGAATGTATATACTGATGGGTATACTGTTCATACAACTATGAATATGAAACATCAACTTGCAGCTCAAGATGTTATGAAATATTATATTGCGGAAGCAAATAGGCGTTACGCAATAAGTAACTCTGGTGATAGGCAAGATATTCGATATTATGCTCCAATGTCGGAGTTATTAGCATTAGTGTTTGATATTCCACAAATTAAAGTATCTGAACAACGTGTTCGAGTAAATTCATTTGCTACCTTCAATAATGAAATAAATCCGATGCTTGATGTTTTGTCTTTAATGTTTGATATTGAAGATTTAAAAGTCGGAGTTGTTAATAAAGCCAGTGCAATTGCTGCGGAAGACTCAAGGCGAACAACTGTAGAAGGAACAATGATTTCATTAGAAAATGAAAGTGGTTATATTACAGCTCTGGTTGGTGGAAGTGAGTATTCGCAAGATAACCAATTTATCCGTGCAACGCAAGCTATGTTACAACCAGGAAGCTCATTTAAGCCGTTTATTTACACAGCAGCAATTGATTCTCGAAAGTTTACTCAAGCTACTGTATTAGATGATTCACCCTATGTATTTGAAAACGAAGATGGAACTCCCTATATTCCACAAAACTATTTAGGAGAATGGAGTGGATCAGTTCAACTATGGTATGCGATGGCGAGCTCGATGAACATTCCAACGCTAAAAGTATTTCAAGGAGTAGGCTTTACTGATGCAATGTTACAAGCAGGAGAGTTACTAGGCATTCCTGTTGAAGATTTTGAACAACGAGGAATGTTGCCTTATTATCCATTTGCACTTGGTGTAAGTTCGGTCACACCGCTTGAGATGGCAAAAGCGTTTGCCGTATATCCTAATCAAGGTATTGAAGTTGTCCCGCTGGCTATTAGAACAGTTGAAGATAGAAATGGTACTATTGTTTTAGAGCCAGAAAAACAAGTTCGCATCGCCCAACAGGAAAAAGGTAGAGATGCAGAATTGTTAACTCCACAGACAGCGTATGTAATGACTGATATGTTAAAAGGCACCATTACAGCTGGTACATTAAGAAACCCAACGAAATATGGTCGCCAATTTACGTATTTAAATGAAAATGGTGATGAATACATATTACCCATGGCAGGAAAAACGGGTACAACACAAAACTCAGATGATGCTTGGACGGTAGGGTTTTCGCCGTATTATACAGCCGCATTTTGGTTTGGCTTTGATTCTAGAGGACAATCTCTTGGTCCCACCATTACAGGTTCAACTTTAGCAGGCTGGGCATGGGCAGAGTTTATGTTTGTTGCAAATGAAGATGTACCATATAAAGATTTTACACGCCCTGCTACAGGTATAACAACTTTAGATGTGTGTTATGTTTCGGGACAGCTTTTAACTTCAGTTTGTAATGAAGGAAAAACAACAAGAACATTCTTAGATGGCACCGTGCCTATAACAACATGTGAATATCACACGGCTCATCAGCGAAACCAAATCCGAAGCGTCGAGGCAATGCGCCAAAGTTTTGCAACAGCAGGCGTAAGTGTGCCAACTGTACAAACAGATTCTACTGGAGATTTAACACTAGACTTATCGTTTCTTGAAGCAACAAGTTTAGATGAGTTAGATGAATTAAATGCAGAAGCTGAAGAACAACAACGAGCCTTAGAATCAGATGTGCTGCCAGAGGAAAATTCGTTATTGAATTAAGTAAACATAGTTTGTAAATATATTGTAATATTTTCTTAGTTTAAGAGGTATAAAATGCTTGTAAATATTTCTGATATAAAAATTCGAAAACGTATTAGGAAAGAAGATGGAGATATTGATTCTTTATCAGAGAGTTTGCAAGTATATGGTTTAATGAACCCTATTGTAATTAATGAAAAATTTGAACTTATTGCTGGGTTTCGTAGATTAACTGCCGCAAAAAAACTTGGGTGGGATACAATAGATGCTTCAATGGTTAATGCACAAAAAAAAATACAGCGCTTAGAGCTTGAAATGGAAGAAAATCTTCAGAGACTCGATTTTACTGAAGAAGAGATTTATGATGGGCTAACAGCACTCGATAAATATAAAAACCCCAAGGGAGTTAGAAAATTATTTTATATAATTATGGATTTTTTTGTCCGTTTTTTTGATAAGGCTGAAGCGAAAAAAATTGAAAAAAGACGAAAGAATGCTATACTGTCACTACTTTCTGTTATTGGCATCGTATTAATATTGTTTAGCGGTTATTGGCATAAAAATGATTATATTAGCTCTATATTATTAAGTCTATTAAACATATTTTCATTTGTAATAGTGATAATGGGGCTTTTTTTCTTTATTCGATATATAATTGGACGGGATAAAAAATAATCTCAATATGTAACTACATGGCCTATTGAGATTATTTTTTTATTACTTTAGTCTAATACTACTCTTACAAATTTTTTCTTCCCAGCCCTAAGAATTAATTCACCGTCGTCATCAAGGTTTGATGCATTTATAACAGCTTTTACATCTTTGATAGCAGCATCGTTTACAAAGGCGCCGCTTTGTTCTACTAAGCGTCTTATATCACTTTTTGAGCCTCCAAGCTTTACTGCAGCAAATAAATCAATTATACCTATTCCATTTTCAATAAGTGATTTTGACACTTCAGCAGTAGGCATAGAAGATTTATCGCCACCTAAACCAAACGCTGCCTTAGCCCCAGCTAAAGCCGTGTCGGCCTCGATTGCACCGTGGATTTCTTTTGTTACTTCATAGGCAAGTTTTTCTTTTGCAGCATTTATATCACCATTGCATATTTCTTTAATCTCATCAATCGAAAGAAATGTAAATAGTAGCATAAATTTTTCTA
>CAYJGO010000084.1:0-6957 GCA_964369855.1 uncultured Treponemataceae bacterium
TAAAATGGTGTACAATGAAAGATTTAAAATTAAAACGCAACTTTTGTATTGTTGCGCATATTGACCACGGGAAATCAACTCTTTCCGATCGACTTATACAAAAGGCACGCATTGTTGATGATAGGCAATTTCAAAACCAAATTTTAGATAGTATGGATATCGAAAGAGAGCGGGGGATTACCATAAAAAGCCAAGCAGTAACGATTCCTTATACTGCAAAAGATGGAAATACATACGAACTAAATTTTGTAGATACTCCAGGTCACGTTGACTTTTCCTATGAAGTGTCTAGGGCTATTGCTTCTTGTGAGGGAGCTCTTTTGCTAGTAGATGCTGCACAAGGTGTTGAGTCTCAAACGCTTTCAAATATGTACTTAGCACTTGAACACGATCTTGAAATGGTTCCCGTAATTAACAAAATTGATCTACCTGCTGCAGACATTCCTTCTGCGAAAAAACAAATAGAGCACGATTTAGGCTTAGACCCAGAGGGTGCGATTTTATGTTCCGCAAAGACTGGGGAAGGCATTGATGAGCTATTTGAAGCCATTGTAGAGAGAATACCGTGCCCAAAGCATGATGAGTCTGGAAAAACAAAAGCTTTAATTTTTGATTGCCATTATGATCCGTACAGGGGGGTTGTCGTTCATATACGAGTTTTTGCAGGTTCTATTAAGCCTGGACAAATTATTCGTTATATGGCAACGGGGACTGAATACAAGGTAGAAACAGTTGGAATTTTTAAACTTAAATTAGAAGAAAAGGCTGAATTACAAGAAGGCGATGTAGGATACATTATTGCCGGTATTAAAACAGTTGCCGATGTAAAAGTAGGGGATACAATTACCCTTGCTGACAACCCAGCAGAGGAACCTTTAGCAGGATTTAAAGAAGTAAAACCTGTCGTTTTTTCATCGATATATCCTGTCGACACTAATGACTATGAAGAGCTCAGAGATAGTATGGATAAGCTTAAGCTCAATGATGCGAGCTTAGTTTTTGAAAAGGATTCTTCTCTTGCTCTCGGACACGGATTTAGATGTGGATTTTTAGGATTGTTACACTTAGAAGTAGTGCAAGAGCGCTTAGAGCGTGACTTTGGACAGTCTGTTATTTTTACAGCTCCATCCGTACGATACCATGTAACATTAAACAATGGTGAAGAAAAGTATATAGATAACCCTGCAGACTATCCAGACGGTGGAAAAATTGCTCAGGCTCAAGAGCCGTATATAAAGGCTGCTATCATTACCCCTGCAACCTACTTGGGCCCTATTATGCAGCTTTGTACTGAAAAACGTGGTATTCAAGTAAACATGCAATACTTAGATGAAAAGCGTGTTGAAATTATATATGAAATGCCATTAGCCGAAGTTCTATTTGATTTTTACGATAGACTAAAAAGTTGTACAAGGGGTTATGCGTCATTTGATTATGAGCTAATAGGTTATAGAGACACAGACCTTGTAAAAATTGATATTCTTATTAATGGCAAGGGAGTTGATGCATTAGCACAGCTATCATTTCGAGGAAATGCGTACGATCATGCTAGACACGTGTGTTCACAGCTTAAAGAAGAAATTACTAAACAGCAATTTAAGATTGCTATTCAAGGTGCTATTGGAAGTAACGTGATTGCCCGTGAAACCGTTAACGCACTTAGAAAAGATGTTTTAGCCAAGTGTTATGGAGGGGATGTTACCCGTAAGCGTAAACTTCTTGAAAAGCAAAAAGAAGGTAAAAAGCGCATGAAAATGATTGGAGATGTAGAACTCCCACAAAGCGCATTTTTAGCGGTTTTGAAAACAAACGTGGATTAGGACAATTAATAATGAATAATTAATATCACGGTTACAGTGTTATGGCTTCTTTCAGAATCCAGTGGAATGGTGGTAGATGCGACCGTTCTTTACAATCTGAAAGTTTAAGAAAGCCGCGCAAGGAAAGGGAGAGTTTGAGAGGGAAAAACTGCGCGCTGCAAAAAGCTGGTTTTCCTTCTCATATTAAAAAAATCGAAACAAAGTTTCAAACACACATTTAAAGCACTTACGGCTGCAAGCCGTAAAAAGACAAAAAATAAAGGCAGTCTGCGGCTGTAAGCCGTAAAAAGGAGAGAAAAATGACATATGCAGAAGTATTAGAGAGTGCGAAAGGACAAATGGGTCCTTTTTGTAAGGCCTGTAAAATTTGTAATGGTATTGCTTGTAAGGCTAGTATGCCTGGTCCAGGCGCTAAAGGTTTAGCAACTGGATTTATTAGAAACTATCAAAAGTGGCAAGAAGTATGTATAAATATGGATACAATTTGCGAAAATAAAGCTGTCGATACAAAGATAGAACTCTTTGGAAATGCCTATGAGTATCCTTTTTTTGCTTCACCTGTAGGTGCTATGAATATGCACTACGGAGATAAGTACAATGATATGCAATATAACGATATTTTAGTGTGTGAATGTGAAAAAGCGGGTATTGCAGCCTTTACAGGTGATGGAGCAAATGCAGATGTCTTTAAAGGTGCTTGTTCAGCAATCAAAAACGCAAATGGAAATGGCATCCCAACAGTAAAACCTTGGGATAAAGATACTATTTTTTCAAAAATTGATTTAGCAAAAGAAGCTGGTGCTAAATTTATTGCAATGGATATTGATGCAGCAGGGCTTCCATTTTTAAAGAATTTGACACCTCCTGCTGGGAGCAAAACTGTATCTGAATTAAAAGAGATAATTGATTATGCGAAACTTCCATTTATTATAAAAGGAATAATGACTGTAAAGGGGGCCTTAAAAGCATTAGACGCAGGTGCGAGTGGTATTGTTGTATCAAACCATGGAGGGCGAGTATTAGATCAATGCCCTGCTACTTGTGAAGTCTTGCCGGAAATTACAGATGCTGTTGGTGGAAAGATGACAATTTTTGTTGATGGTGGTATTAGAACAGGTCTTGATGTCTTTAAAGCATTAGCTTTGGGGGCAAATGCTGTGTTAATTGGTAGACCATTTGTAAATGCAATCTATGGAAGTGAAAACGAAGGTGTAAGCACTTTAGTGGAAAAGCTAGCTGCTGAATTAAAAGATACAATGGCAATGTGTGGTGTACATTCTTTAGCCGAAATTAGTCGGGATTGTGTAACTATGTGATGTAGAATTACCTTCCTCTTTTTTTCTTGGGATTACTGCAGTTTTCCCAATAGAAAAAAGAGGTTTATGATTGCTATCAAGAATGATTCGATAATCTATTCTAAAATATTCTCTGTTACCATTTGGGAGATTAAATTCAAGTTCAATAGGTAAGCACCTACCTTTTTCCATAGCATGGGTAAAGTCCATAAAAATATCAGAGTATTCATCTGGAATAATATTATTTTCGTATATTTCATCTGGAAAATTCATCTTACGCTCAGGTAATGCTAAAATTCTTCTTCCATTACCAAAAAACTGAATCGTTTTTAGCTTATTACTATATGTCCAGAAAAACTCCTCAGAAATTTCAGATATTACATTAAATAAGGTTTTATCTGAAACTTCATTAAAAAAGTATGCTGTAGCAGAATCTTCCTCATTAGTTCCTGCAATCTGAGATCGTAAGTCCCGAGTAAAACCCGCAATTAAAAAATCGCCGTCTTCACTTTTTACGTCAAGTTTTACAAGAGTAATTTCACACGGCATCAATTCACCATTTAATTTACAGTGCATCCAGTTAAATTTATGATAGCCTTTATTTCTAGCTTCATTCATGTTTATCAAGCTTGACTCTCCTGATGTTCTACCATCAGGTTGATACTCTGGTGAAAGTTGAGAAAACTTTTCAAGATACTCTCTTTCGCTTTTAAGATCAAACAGTTCTGCTGCCCGTTTATTTGACATAAAATTTTCACGCTTGTTATTCCATAAATTAACACAGAGCGGCATAAATTGGATTATTGAATACAGTTCATCATAGCTAATATCATACGCATTCCCAATACAGTCTCCAATCATTTTTAAGTCTTTTGATGTAGTATCTCTGTTCTTTTCATATTCCGAAAGAAAATCGTTTATAGGCATAGGTCTATAAAAATAGTAACCTTGAACATAATCACATCCAAAATCTTCAAGCACAGTTATTTGTTCTTCTGTTTCTATTCCCTCAGCAACACAAGAAGACTTTCCTAATTCTTTAACTGTTTTTATTACATTTCTAACAACAGTTCTGTTTTCAGCACTTGTTGTAATATTATCTATCAATCCCTTGTCTATTTTTACTTCCGTAAACTCTGCCATGGTTAGCATCACAAGGTTTGAGTGCTTTGTTCCAAAGTCGTCAAGAGAAATTTCAAATCCATGTTCTCTAAGTATTTGGATTTTTTTGTGATAAAAATCCAAATCCATTTTATCGATACTTTCTGTTAATTCAATTTTAATTAGGTTATGAGGGATAGCATATTTATCACAAATTGATACGATTTCATCGATAACATCATATGCTAAACAAGAAACTCTCGAAAAATTTACAGCAATAGGAATAGCCCTATTTTCCTTTAATAGCGTTTCGAGCAAAATGCAAACCTGCTCTAAAACAAAAAAATCTAAGTGTTTAATGCTACCTTCATTTTCATAGATTGGAATAAATCTATCAGGAGGTATCATTTTACCTTCTTTTGTAAATTTGCGTACTAAAGCTTCTGCTCCAGCAATTTTACCACTTGAAAGTTTTACTTTTGGCTGTAGATATATGGTAAAAAAATCATCGCGTATTTCACTTAATAAAATTTCTACTGGGTTTAGCCTAGATTGTACCGTGTTGCTTGTTTTTGATCGGTAAAAATTTTGCTTTTCAGAAAGCATTACATCATTCGCTTGAGTTAGACCTTGTCTAATATTGATCTTTTTATCCTGCCACACACCACCAACGGCAAACGAGAATTCTCCTTGTTCGCTCGATACATTTCTTAAATTCAATACTAGTTTGTCAAAATCAGTTTGGGAGATGTTTAGGCATAGTGCTATAAACTCATCACCAGACAGTCGAAAAAAATCTTTTGGGAGAAACTGTAAAAGAAGGGTTGAGGCTTGCTTTAATATATTATCACCGTATGTTTCACCATAAAGTTCATTCATTCGCTTTAATTCATTTATATTTATTTGTATAAAGCCAATTGATGAAAGTTCTTGTGGATTAATTTCTTGTAACCGCTGTAAATATTTGTTTCTATTTTGAAGTCCCGTTAAAGCATCTGTATAGGAAAGTCTTTCTAATTGTTTTAGGACCTTATATTTTTTTATTTCATCAGTCACAAAAATAATTACTGAATGGAGAAGGGTAGAGTCCTTAGAATTAGCTTTAGGATTATCTACTCCCATAAAATAAGTTATTTTTCCTTCTGAATAAATTGGTGCTAGATGTAACGAATATGATTCAGTTTCACTTAATAACTTGTATAATGCTCCTGACACATCAAGTTCTAAATCAATATCAGATATAATCATTTCTCCATCTTTTTTAAATGAACTAAGAATTGGCTCTAATTCGTCAATGCCTAAAATAGGATTTGTATCAATCGTTGCAAGCTCTGGCGTGATACACCATTCATACGAGTTTTTTGCCGTTGTAGCTACTTCATCAACTTCAAAAAGATAGGCCCTGTCTGCTTCATAAAATTCGCCTACTATGCTTAGCAGTTTTTGAATTGCCGTTTTATGATCACTGTCTTCTACCAGAGTTTGCACACATCTTGTGAGTGTTTCTTCTATTGTAAGTTTTTTTGCAAGTGATTCAATCTGTTTTTTTTCTTCTGATGAGTCATATGCATATGTTATTTTGAGCTTTTTACCATCTAAATGATGCATCACATCTATATGGGAATATAATTTATTATTTTTTAAGTTCTGAATTTCTGAAAAAAGCTTCGTTTTAGGTTTAAGAAGATGATTATTACAAAATACGCAAGGTGCTTCGAAACCGTGCAAAAAATTATAGCATGTTTTACCTGGTATGAAGTCTTGCGCAAACGGCATAAATGTTGTCATTGCTGTTTCATTTGTATACAAAAGCTCATATGTGTCCATGTCAACTATGTAACACATAAAGCTATGATTATCCATTGCAAGTTTTGCAAACTCGTCAATTTTCATTTAATCTCCTTATAATAATTAACTAATATTATACTACATAATCTGTAATTGTGCATAAAAAAGTTACTTATTTGATATAGAATCTATTTAATGGCAAACAAATGTTCAAAATTGATTAAATTTTTCTTGCCAAATCCCATGTTATGTCTTATAATTAACATTAGTAAGAACTTGTATTTATTTGATTATAAAATAGGATATTAGATGTAATGACTAAACATAGTATGTTTTTTATTGCATGGTTCTTAGATTTTTCCGATTATCGGATTATTAGGAGAAAAAGATGGATAAGTATGAATGCACAGTATGCGGGTATGTATATGACCCGGAAGTTGGAGATCCAGATGGTGGAATAGCTGCGGGTACAGCATTTAAAGATATTCCTGATGATTGGGGATGTCCGCTTTGTGGAGTGGGAAAGGAATTGTTTAAAAAGGTATAAGAAGTTAAAACGGGGGCTAACATATGTGTTAGCCCCAACGCGAAAACTTCGTTAGCAGGCAACCTATGTGTTGCCTGCAGTGAAAGCGAAAAGCAAAATCGCTTTTCTATTTATAAGTTTATAGCATAAGGACATGCAACAAAATGTTTACTACCTACTTCTTGTAAAAGAGGTGTTTCTTGAGTGCATGAGTCTTTTGCATACGTACACCGTGGAGCAAATCTACAACCTGGTTTAGGTTCAATAGGTGATGATATTTCACCCTTAAGTATAATTCTATCCCGTTTTGCTTTGTATATCGGCTTTGGAATTGCAGAAAGTAGGGCTTTAGTATAAGGATGTAAAGGGTTCGCAAATAATTCAGACTTTGGTGCAGACTCAATAACATTACCAAGATACATAACAA
>CAYJGO010000085.1:0-6822 GCA_964369855.1 uncultured Treponemataceae bacterium
CTCGTATGGTTGAACGTAAAAAATACGGTCAACGTGGTGCTCGTAGAAGATTCCAGTTCAGTAAACGTTAGTCGTTTGACTGTAACAGGTATAAAACAAGTCTCAAAGGATGTTCTGCAACTTGCAACTTCCTCTGGGACTTTTTTTTTAAGAACATGCTACCTTTCTCTTGTTAAGCTCGATGTCATCGACGTGTCTGTTGTTTTTGAGGATGAAGAAGAACAGAATGACATTATCGATGCTGCCCTTGCATTTGCCTCAGAGCAAAAAGCCGTTTCATATCTTTCTAGAACTGAGCACTCACGTTTTATGTTAGAAACAAAGCTATATAACAAGCAACATACCAAACAAGCCATAAAAAAATCGCTCGATTATTTAGAAATGAGAGGTTTTTTAAATGACATGCGTTTTGCTGAAGCTTGGATTAGAAATCGCAGTATAACAAAAACTGAAGGCCCTACACGATTAAGTCTTGAGCTTTCAAAGCGGGGAGTGAAAAAAGACATAATTACGTATGTTTTAGATGAATATTTTTTAGATAACGATATTGAGGTATTATTTAACAAGTCAGTCGATAAACTGAAGCGCATTGGTAAAAGTGGTGATAAACTTCAACAAGCTCTTGTGCGCCAAGGCTTTGATTGGAAGTTGGTTAAAACATTAAAAGAAGAATAAATCTATTTTAAGATTTTTGTTGTCTATCACTTGCAACAGATAATAATTTTGCAAAGGTACTTGAATCCTTCGGATATTCTGCATGTCCAATTTTAATTACAATAGAAATAATTACCCCTGAAATTCCAAATGGTTGTTTTGATAGATCTTTTATTCTTTGTATAACTCCTGAAATTTCGCTTTTTTGCATTTCGCCTTCCAGGACAACCACAAACTCGCTTCCCCCAAGTCTTACAACGAATCCATTTTTAACATTGTATTGTAGGCGTTTTGAATAGGCAATCAAAAGTCCGTCTCCAATATCTCGACCATGTTCTTCATTTATATTTTTCAAATCATTAATAGTTATATAGATTAGTGTTGCACATTTTGTCTCATCAAGTAATGTCTCTAATTTTTTTCTACTAAAGGCTCCCGTTAGTGAGTCAACATATTGCTGGTAATTCAATTCTTGTTTTTTTGCTTCTTTTTTTTGTAGATATACAATGATACTATAATAGATGAATCTTAAGCTCAAAAATATTAAGACCAATAATATAGGATTGAAAAGAGAGAAAAGAGATGCTTTGACAGCAAAGTTCCATTTTGTACCATAAATATTTAGTTCATTCTTTTTAGAAAATAAGTCAGTATACTTTTTTGATTGGCTTATTCTACTCTTTGTTTCACCATGTAAAATTGAAAGAGAGTGCGTATAACCAAGTTCATCTAGGTTTGAAAGATTTACTGTTTCAAAAAGTGCATCATACAAAAAGGCAATTGTAATAAATCCTAAAAATTCCCCCTCGCCTCTATCTGCTGATGAAAATATAGGATTTTTTATCATTAGCCAGTCTTGGCGACTTACAGGCTCGTAATAAGTGAATATAGTTATATTATTTGTTGCTATTGCCATTTGAGAATACCATGTGTCTTCATTTGGCAAAATACCATTAGTACCAATAAGGTGTTTAAAATCATCACTTGGGTGAACATGTTGAATTGTGTTATCTTTCAAAAAGGAAATAAAGGCAGTTTTTTGATTTGCTTGGAGTAATTGTGTGTAAAATAAAAAATCTTCTTCACTAAGCTCATGCTCATTTGATTTAATTCCATTTTCTAGAGATGCAGAGAGTTCTATTAGTGAACCTATTTTATCTTCTAATGAAGCCTGATACGTATCATTTATAATTTGTAATTTTTTTACATTTGCATTGACAATGAATATTGCACATATTGCTGTGATAACAATACTAGCAATAAGAATCTTGAGGTAAAGTCGAGAAATTGTATTCATGTTTTAATCCAATAAAGTAAAATATAAAAAGTAACTGAGACTTTCTATTTTTTATTATCGGCAAGTTTCTTTAGTGCGGCAACTAAATCTTGAGGTTTATTAGAACAAATTCCGCTTACCCCGCGAGATATAAGTTCTTTTGCATCATTAAGGTCATCAACAGTCCATACCCAAACCTCACACTCTTCTTTTTGTGTAACATCTTTCCAGCAGGGTTTTAGAACATCAGGTTTGCAAAAGTATCTTCCTTTTCCACCGCGTACCCAAAAGTTTGATTTAGGATTTGTATCGTAAATGAGAGCAGTTGGAATAGTACTAAATCGTTTAAATTGAATGATAGCTAATGGGTTAAAAGAAGAAACTAAAAACCTGTCGGGATTTTTAGGATGTTTTTCTAACGCTTCTTTCAAAATTTCAGCAGTTTTTTTTGCCACAGCTGCACATTTTAAAGAATCAATTTTAAGCTCTATGTCTACATATATGTTTGAACCTAATAAATCTAGGACTTCTGAAAGTAAGGGTAGTTTTACTCCTGTAAACTCTTTTTTAAACCAAACTCCATAATCAAACTTTTGCAGTTCTTGGTATGTTGATTCTTCAATAGTAATATCAGGGGCACTTTGAGGCTCAGTCATATTTTCGGTATAGAATCGGCCAGTTCTTTGTATTGATTCATCATGTATAACAACAAGTTGACCATCTCTTGTGAGATGTACATCTAATTCTACACCAGGTATTTTTAAGTCTTTTACCTTTTGGAATGCAGGTAATGTATTTTCAGGGGCTAATGACGAAACACCTCTATGGGCAAATAAAAGAGGCCTCGAAGCATGTGGGAATATTTTTTTATCACTTAATTTCATTGTATTCATATTGTAATTATACCAAAACCATGTTAAACTTGTATAGAGGAGAATTTACAAATGAGTGAAAAAAATAATGGTTTTGAGAAGTATTTACCTATAACGTTCTTAATTGGGGCTGGGTTTTTCACTATGGGTCTTATGGATCCTTTGTACGATAGTTACGTAACAATATTTTTAAGCCAGTATATTCCGTATAAATGGCTTGTGGGTATGTTTATGGCATTAGATAATGCTTTGGCTATTTTTTTAATACCGCTCGTTTCTGCTTGGTCAGATAATACACGAACACGTATTGGTCGTCGTATGCCATGGATTATAATACTTTTACCGTTATCAGCAATCTTTTTTAGCGCAATTCCTTATGCTGCACGTACATCGCTTATGGCACTTGTTATAATTCTTGCCTTGCTGAATCTCGCAAAGCAATCTGTTCGAGGCCCTGTTGTAGCCTTAATGCCAGATGTTGTGCCACCTGAATACCGCTCTCAAGGTAATGGTGTAATCAATACTATGGGAAATATTGCGGGGATTGTTGGTACTCTCTTTTTGGCACGGCTTATGGATGTTGATATGGTGTTACCTTTCTTTGGAAAAACAAAAGATGCATTGGCTTTTCCTGTAGCAGGTATTCTTGTAGTTCTTGCTGCAGTGATGCTTCTTTTATTTGTAAAAGAAAATAAATCACAAGGGTATATACAAAACTCACAAGAAGATGATAGCAAAAAAGAAAAAAAGGTACCTTTTGTTAAAAGTTTAACGCTTGTTTTAAAAGGAACGGTGACTAAAGATGGTAAAAAAGATAGAAGTTCTTTTTTTGTACTACTCTCACTTTTTTTATGGTTTATGGCATATCAAGGCTTGGTTCCGTATGTTGCAGAATACAGTATTTTAACATTTGATATTTCAATGGGGCTTGGAGCTTTTGCTGCAGGTATGGTAGCAATTGCATCTGCCATTTTTGCAATTCCTATGGGATACGCAGCAAACATATGGGGTAGAAAACGCATGATTCGCATTTCACTTTTAGGTGTTATTGTAGTTCTTATTGCACAATTTATTTTTGCAGAACTTGTTATGCGCTTAGGCTTACAAGGCGGTCACCTTGTATATATCTTTTGGGGATTAATGTTTTGCTTTGGTATTTTTTGGATTTGCATTGTTGCAAACTCATTTCCTATGCTTTGGCAAATGGCAGGTTTCGCACGCATTGGTCTATACACAGGTCTTTATTATACATTTTCACAGGCAGCTGCGATTTTAGCACCATTCTGCGGGGGGCTTATAATCGACCTTGTGAGCTATAGGGGTATATTTATTTACGGAGCAATATTTTTCGTTCTTGCATTTATCACTATGGGTTTTGTAACCAGCGGGGAAAAAACGGATAGTGCAGAGTAATAAAAAGGCGGCCTTAAGAGGCCGCTTTTTATGTATATTTATTAATATATTATTCTAAAAATTTTATTGTTTAGTTTTCCATATAAACTTCAATTGCGCCATGGGGCCTAATACTCATAGCATATACAGGACTCAACTCACCACTATTCTTATCATACCCAAGGGCTCTTTCCATGTATTCTGTGTATTCCTCTCGTAATTCATTTGGAATGAATGCCTGGATAACACCAGCAAACCCACCGCCATGTATTCGACAAGCGCCAACACCTTTTTCTCTAATAAATATTTCAGTTAAAGCAAGACAAACTGAAATTGGCTGTTCATGGGCAAGTGAGGGTACAAATACATTCTGTAGCCATTTCCATGATGAGTTTCCAGAATCTGTTATGAGTGATAAGAATTTTTGAAAATCGCCTTTTTTTAGGGCAGCAACTTCTAAATCCACTCGGTCGTTTTCTTCAATAAAGTGGACAGCTCTCATAACTGCACGATCACCACAGCTTTTTCTAATCATTACTAAGTTTTCGATAATATCCTTAAATTTTAAACCACGCATTGTTTCTTTCCCAAGAAGTTTTGCAACAGAGCGCATTTCGTTTGGAATAGATGAATATTCTGCTGAAAGGTCAGCATGTCCTTTGCCTGTGTTTACAATCATAAGAGAATAGTTTTGCTTTGCAAAGTCAAAGGGGACTTTTTCTACAATAGGTTCTGCAGGATTTTGAAAATCCATTGCTACAAGACCACCAATAGCACATGCCATTTGGTCTAAAAGACCTGATGCTTTATCCCAGTATTTGTTTTCTGCATATTGTCCAATGGATGCATATTTACTAACGGGAATGCTTCCATCATTAAACAGTTTATCAAGGATAAGGCAAAGCATCATTTCAAAAGAAGCAGAGGAACTAACTCCTGCAGCTGGAATAACATTGCTACTCAAGCAAGCATTAAATCCTCCTACCTTGTATCCTCTATCTTTGAAACCTTGTACAATACCTCGCAGCAGGGCAGGGGAGCTTTTTTCGTCTATAATACGTTGCGAATTATTAGTATCAATAACAATGTCTTTGTTATATGTTATATCGTGAATGGTAATAACACTGTCATCAGATGGTGAGGCAGCTCCAATACAATCAAGTTGAATACTAGCAGCAAGTACCTTTCCTAAATTATGGTCAGTATGATTTCCACCAATTTCGCTTCGTCCAGCACTTGTAAAAAAACGTAACCCTTCTTGTTCTGCATCTTTTTTAAAGAACTTAGCCCACTCAGATGCGAGAGTTGAATATCTCTTCATTTGAGATTCTATTACTGAACTATCACTGCCATAAAGCTCTGTGAAAAGTTTTTTTGAAAAATTCATGTTAGTATCCTTTTAAAGTTTAATTTATTTATGATAATAATAGGCTGGATATTCCATTCCTTGTGGTAATCCTATTTGAGCTGTAATTTGCTGTATATCAATTGTATCTAATGACAGACTCTTAGAGCGTGAAGAAGCAGAAATATTTAATAGTAGATCAAAGAGGGTGGCTTCTTCTTTTTCATAATAGTAAGGAGTAACATTTACACTTTCTCCCTCAAAGATAAGCTGTTCCATATCACTAATGGTGTCTTCTAAACTTGCAACCTCATCAATGAGACCATTTTCTTTTGCTTGGTTAGCGGTATAAATACGGCCATCTGCAAGTTCTCGTACTCTTTCTATATCCATTTCACGGCTATTTGAAACTATGTCAGTAAATTGGTCATACGCTTCATCAGCTATAGACTGCATTATGGCAATTTGCTCTTCAGTGAGGGGACTGTTTATGTTCATCATGTTTTTATTATCACCAGCAGTTATTGTGGTCATTTTTATTCCATAGTTTTCCATAAGGCCCGTTAAGTCAATAGACTGACTTGAAATAACACCAATAGAACCTGTAAGAGTGTTTCGATTTGCATAAATTGTATCTGCAGCGCAGCCTATATAGTAGCCACCAGAAGCTGCAAGTGGTCCGAAATAAGCCCAAATTGGCTTTCCACTTCTTTCTTTGTATTCTTCAAGGGCAAGGTATACGTCATCTGATTGGTATACTCCACCTCCAGGTGAGTTTATATACAATAATAAGCCAATATTGGCTGGGTCATATATGAAATCATCTATAAGATTTAATAGCCATTCTTGATTATATGTCTCACCTTCTGATTGAATTATACCTTCAACGTAAATCATTGCTATCGATTTGCCCATAAATGAAAAGGTTGGGCTAGCAGCATCAAATAGTTGTGGCTTTTCAATGTTTGATTCTGTACTATTTTTTATGGCTATGGTATCTTGTCTAAATATGACTTGGTATGCTACTAGTCCAATAGTGATAACTAATAGTATAACAAAAAAACTAATTCCCTGTTTTGCACCTTTGCTAAGGTCTTTTTTTGTTTTTGTAGGAGTAATAATTTTACTATAATCTTGCATGTGTTTTCCTTATTGTTCAATTACTGGGATGCTTTCTGTTTCGCCAAAATCTTCCGAACTAAGTATTTTTCTATCAATTGCAGATTGTTTTAAATACCTGTATGCATAAATAAAGGTAGTATAAACATATGGAAGAATGAGGG
>CAYJGO010000086.1:0-6773 GCA_964369855.1 uncultured Treponemataceae bacterium
CAACACAACCTGAGGCGATTAAAAAAGCCAAGCGAGGGCGCCCCAGTTTTTTAAAGTCGTCTGCATTTTTCCAATTTGGGCGCGCAATAATTCCAACACGAAAACCTTCAGCTTCCAAAAGCCTCGATATTACCGCTACACCAAACGAAGGATGGTCAACATAGGCATCGCCTGTTACGCAAATAAAATCAACTTCATCCCAACCGCGCTTTTGCATATCGTCTATACTAATTGGAAGAAATTTGTCTCTGTCAGTTCTTGGTATTTTTTCTTTCATGCTTACCCTCAGTATACTAGGCTTTGAAAGTTTTGTCAGTATATTTTTTAAAAGAAAAGACCCCAAATATATAAACGTATGGTACAATATAAGAAGGGAGCCTCACTTATGATAAAACAACGAAACACAAAAACATCTATTGGTATTTCAAATTGGGTTGCAATATTATTTTTAGCTTTTTCAGGACAAATCGCATGGGCCGTTGAAAACACATGGTTTAATACATTTGTCAACGACATAATTTCACCTGACCCACGCATTATATCTCTTATAGTTGCTGCAAGTGCGATTACGGCCACTCTAACTACATTTATAATGGGTAGTGTAAGTGATCGAGTAGGAAAAAGAAGAACCTTTATCTTTAGTGGCTACATTTTATGGGGGCTTTCCACTGCACTTTTTCCTCTAGCGGGCTTTATTAAAACAATTTGGCTTTCAATATTTCTTATTGTTTTACTCGACTGTATAATGACTTTTTTTGGTTCAACAGCAAATGACGCAGCTTTTAATGCATGGGTTACAGACATTACCGATGAAACGAACAGGGGTACCGTTAGTGGAATATTAGAAATTTTCCCCTTGCTGGCATTAGTAGTAACAACAGTTGCATCAGGAATTATGATTGAAAATTTTGGATACACCCTTTTCTTTTTAATTTTAGGAGCAATTGTAATTCTTTGCGGAATTGTTGGAGGCATAAGTCTCAAAGAAGGCAAAGTACCCAAACGTGAAACCACAGCCATTAGCTTTTCAAGACAGCTCAGAGACACCTTTTCGTTCGAGCCTTTAAAAAAAGATAAAAAACTTAAATGGCTCCTAGTGAGTATTCTCATTTTTACTTTAGCTGAACAAATAGCATTACCATTTCAAATAATCTATTTTACTCAAACACTTGGATTTGGATATGATGAAATCGGTGTCTTCCTCGGAGCGATGACCTTACTTTCTGGTTTAGCAGGAATTGCTTTTGGTTTTATGGTAGATAAAATAGGAAAACCAAAAATGATGACTTTTTCAATTATCATTTCTTCAATAGGATTTTTTCTTGTAGCCTTTGCACAAAATATTATTTTTCTTTGCATAGCAATTTTCTTTATGGCCTTAGGCATTGTTACAAAAATAATTGTAAGTGGTGCATGGCTTCGAGACCTGACCCCTGAAGGAGAGGTAGGTGCCTTTCAAGGAATTCGAATGGTATTTAGGGTTCTCCTCCCAATGATAATTGGACCTTTTATCGGGGAGCGCATTATAACTTATTTTGGGACTCCGATTACTACCAATGGACAAGATGGCTTTTTACCATCTAGCCTCATTTTTATTGTCGCGGGTATTGTGACCCTATTTGCTTTTTATCCAATAAAAAAAATTATAAAAGAAAACTAAACTCTTTCATAAGCATATTTATAATCTCTTATATATTCAATAGACTAAAGGTAATAGTCCATTTTGATGAATTCATCCATACACGTAAAATACAGTTCATAAAAATAGGTAAAACAGTCAAACTATTGTTAAAACTTGTCGATAATTTAAAAGAGAGGAAAGTTTTCAATTGAATAAGGAGTTTTATAATATGAGTACAATTTGGGGAGAGTCAATAACAACTGATAACGTTTTGCAGGAATATCCGCGCCCTCAAATGAAACGTAAGAGTTATATCAACTTAAATGGACTTTGGGCATATAGTGTAACTGATGGTGAAGCTCCAATACATTACAATGAGCTTATTGTTGTTCCTTTTTCGCCCGAATGTGAACTTTCTGGTGAAGTACAAATACCAAAACCAAATCAAACCATGTGGTATAAAACACCTTTGAAAATTTCTAAGACTTTTAATAAAGGTAGAATTTTACTTCATTTTGGGGCTGTGGATTGGTATGCACAAGTATTTATTAATGGTAAAAAAGCAGGCGAGCACAAAGGTGGATATACCTCCTTTTGCATCGATATTACAGAATTTTTGCAAAGCAAAAACAATGAATTATTAGTTAAGGTTGTAGATCCTTCTGATTCTGGTGTACAACCACGTGGAAAGCAAAAAACAAAGAACGGTGGTATTTGGTATACCACACAAAGTGGAATATGGCAAACTGTATGGCTTGAAAGTGTGCCTGAAAAGCATATTCGTTCTATCAATATAGCACCCTTTTGTGACTCATCTAGCATTTTTGTAACCGTTAATACAACCTCTAAAGGAAAGTGCAGTATAAGTGTTGATGGAAAAACACACAGTATAGAGCCAAATAGGCCTAATAAAATAATTCTAAGTAGCTTTACACCCTGGACCCCTGAAAACCCTCATTTACACACGGCAACTATTAGCTTTGCTGATGATAAAGTTGAAACATATTTTGCAATGCGCAACCTTGTTTTAGACACTGATAAAAATGGCACCAAACGATTTTTTTTAAATGGCAAAGAGTATTTTTGCAACGGTATTCTTGACCAAGGTTATTGGCCTGATGGGTTATATACCGCAGCTAGCGATGAAGCCTTGCAATACGATATCATTAAAATGAAAGAACTTGGATTTAATACAATCAGGAAGCATATAAAAATTGAGCCAATGAGGTGGTATTATCACTGTGATCGATTAGGGATGCTCGTTTGGCAAGATATGATAAACGGCGGAGGCCACTACAAACTTTCTACAATCACGTTACCGGCTTTTTTACCAATTAGCATAAAGGACTCAAATTATAAAAGCTTTGCGCAAGAAAATGAAGAAGGGCGAGAACAGTTTGTGACTGAATACACTGAGATGCTTAGTCAATTAAAAAATTGCCCTTGTATAGTTCTTTGGGTCCCCTTCAACGAAGGCTGGGGGCAGTTTGATTCAATGGAAGCGTATGAGCTTACAAAAAAACTTGATCCAACACGTCTTATTGATCATGCAAGCGGCTGGCATGATCAAGGAATAGGAGATTTTAAGAGTCTTCATATTTATTTTAGACCATATCGCTTTAAGAAAGACACAAAAGGCCGTGCCGTAATTTTAAGTGAGTTTGGTGGTTATTCTTTCAAAGATGGAAGTAATGAGCAAAAAACATTTAGCTATAAAAAATTAAAATCAAAAGAAGATTACATTAGAGCGTTAAGAGATTTATATCTTAACCAAATTTTAACAGCAAAAAAACAAGGCTTAGCTGCTAGCATTTATACCCAAGTTTCTGATGTTGAAGAAGAAATTAATGGTATTTTAAGCTATGATAGAAAAGAATGCAAAATAGAAAAATCAGATATTAATGATATTTTTGTAGCTCTGACAAAAGCGACGCAGTAAAATATTATAGCTTCAGAACTATAATCATAGAGTCTCTCTCTTCCATTTCAGAGTAGCGCTCTATGGTTACAATTTCAAATGTATCTTTTACAATTTCCTTAATATCATTTTCGGTGTAATAGGTGAATCTAATTTCACCTTCAAACATTAATTCTTCCCTATAGTCCCCATACCATAAAGTCATGAAAATAACACCATTTTTATGTAAAATGTTTTTCTGTTGTGATAATGATTTTACAAAATTATCTTTTGTTAAATGTTGTAAAACCTTGTTTGAAAAAATACAATCAAATTTTTTTTGTATTGTTATATCAGTTGCATCAAGTATCATTACATTTGCATCAGGGTGTTCCCTCTTGTAATCCTCAATAAAAAGAGGTGAGCTGTCGGTACCCAAAACTTGATATTTTTTAGATAAAATAAAATAATCAAGGCCAGCGCCCATTCCTAGCTCTAAAATTGAATCACCTTCATTCAAATACTTTTCCAACTTATTTATGGTTGGCATAGGATCATAATCTGCTATCATGCTTTTGTACTGTTCAACATTTTCTCTTTTCATAAAATATTTCATATATCACCACTTATATACATTATATCACGAAAAAAGAAATTAGTACAAAAAAAGCTAAATCTTTTCAGATTTAGCTTTTCATTTATGGGCCCACTTGGACTTGAACCAAGGACCAACGGGTTATGAGTCCGTTGCTCTAACCAACTGAGCTATAGGCCCGTAGTGCTTATATCCATAATATACCATAAACAAGTCCTAAGAGTCAAGATGACTTATATGATATTTTTTTCTCGCTCTAAAAACAATACATAATATGAGCGCATTTTAATAAAAGATAATAGAATTGTCACGATTGCTAACCACCCTAAATATGTTCCTTGTATGACAAAAAAATTATATAATCCATGTAATAGAACACTAACTGCAAAAGCCCTAATAAAATGTTCTTTAGTTTTTAGAGCCCAAATAAAATATGAGGATAAGCCAGCACAAGCAGTGTGAATCAAAACCGCCGTAAATAGACGCATTACAGTTCCGTCGTATCCTGTAACAAGATACATTAGTGTTTCATAGCAGCCAACCGAACACCCAAATATCAAACTTGTAAGCAAAAAAATCTGTAGAGTTTTTATTTTTTTTGAAAAAAATGGTAATAGCAGCATTTTTGCCACTTCTTCAAGAAATGCAAACAACAAAGTCGTAATCAAAAACCCAGCAAAACCTGCGATAGTAATGGGAAAAATGTTTCCAAGTTCTTCGACTGCTGCACGAAATAATAAAATCACAAAGATAGCTACAAACCCCAGAAGTATGGCTATTAGAGCATATAATACTTTAAAATCCTTAATAAAATAAAGACATAAAGCAACTCCGATAATCAAGGGAATAAAACAAATTAGGACCGCTGCAAATAAACTCATATTATGATAGTAGCCTAATTTTAATAAAAATGCAAGAAACTCCTACTCAAAAGGTCGTTATATCACGATAAAGTATGTATGAACAAATTTTTAATTTTGGTTGGTGTTAAGCACTCAGGCAAAACAACTACTGGTCTCAAAATTGCAAAACAACTTGGCCTCCCCTTTTTTGATATTGACCATATCATTGAAAAACAAAATGGATGCACCTGCAGAGACTTATATAATAACTCTGGAGTAGATGGCTTTCAAGAAGCAGAATTAAATGCTTGCAAATCATTAATCAATGAAACTAATCTATCTTCAAACTCCAGCAACACAATTATTATTTCTGTCGGAGGCGGATTTTGCGATAACAACGATGCAGTAAAATTATTTCATTCTATGAGTAAATTTGTATTTTTAAATATTCCAATGGAAACTGCCTATAAGCGGATTATTAAAGCATCTAACCACATAGGAAGCATGCCCGCTTTCTTAGTGAAAGATACTATTATAACTGAAGATGATAGGAAAAAAGCCTTTTTAGAAATTTATAATAAACGAAGTAAAAAATATCAATCAATAGCAGATATTGTTATCAACACTGATAAGCTTAACCTATCCAGCATTTGTGATACAATAATAAAAAAAGCTTGCCTAGGGTAAATCCTATGGCAAGCTCACTCCTGTAGCTTATCAGCCGCAGCCACATCCAGAACTAGAACCACAACTATTTGGGTCGCATCCACCACCGCTTCCACAACCACAAGAAGGACTACGAAGTTCTTGCAATTCGGCTTCTGAGGCTTCTCGAACAGAGCAAACCTTTACATCAAAGTACAAAGTTTCCCCAGCTAACTCATGATTTGCATCAATTGTTATTGTGTCACCTTCAATCTTTTTTACAGTGACGATTCTTGGCCCTGCTTCGAATTGCATACCAACTTCGATAGTTGCTTCCACATCAAAATTTTCTCGTGGAACCTCAACTACTAATTCATCTGAATATTCCCCATAGCCATCTTCTGGTTTTACTTCAACCTCGATGCTATCACCTTCTTTTTTACCCTCAAGAGCTTTTTCAAGACCAGGAATCAGATTCCCATTACCATGAAAATACTCTAGCGGTCCAACATCCTTAGATGTGTCAAGCACTTCCCCTGTCTTATTTTTCAAGGTGTACTCAATTGTTACAATCTTATCTTTTTCTATATTCATATTCATTTAGAAAGCCTGTACGACTTCCGTTACCTCCGGTATTTCTTCTTTTAAAAATGCTTCTATTCCTTGCTTTAAGGTCATTGTTGCCATCGGACATCCATTACAAGCCCCTGTTAACCGCACAGACACCTTTCCTTCATCATTAAGCTCAACAAATTCAAGGTCTCCCCCATCTCGTTGGAGTTGAGGGCGAATAGACTCTAGAGCTTCTTTTACTCTCTCTTCAAGTGTCATATATACTCCTTAATTCTATGTTCTCTTACCAATCATTAGCATAAAAATCAATCTAAGAAAAATGATACTTCGCCTAATTACTTAAATCCGTTTATACTCAAAGCGTTTCAATAAAAGACAATACAAATATTTCTTTTATTAATATACTACAATATCAATTAATTGAAAAGCACTTCTGTGACAAAGTAGCAAAAAAAAGTCTATCTTGAAAAACAAGATAGACTTCAAAAACGAAAATCCTTACTTATTGAACACCACCAACAACGGTAATTCTTCCATCAGTTGATGGAGCAATAGGTTGTGGTAAAGTTTCAGCATACCATACAACAATGTCGCTCATAA
>CAYJGO010000087.1:0-6772 GCA_964369855.1 uncultured Treponemataceae bacterium
CACATAAATAAATGTCATCTGGTGTTGTCATAGCAGCAATTTCTTCTACCCATGCCTTTGCTTTAGCATGTTTGAGTTCTTCTAATTTCATAATATCTCCTATGTTCTCGACTGTTCGAGAAAATTTTTATTCCGTATAAAACAGTAGCATATTTACTATAAAATTTCAAGAGAGTTTTAATATATAATTAAAATTTTATCGCTTTTATAACATAAATCAAGTATTCTATTTTATTCATTTGCTCCTATATGATTTAGTTAGAACTCCGAGTTTTAAAAACTAAACAAATGTCCTAGCGAGCCTCATATTGTAATTTTGCACGGTATTTTTCACTTTTTCATTCGTAAAAAAGGGGGGTCCTTATCATTAAGCACTCAACGCGTTAAGATGTGCCTATTATTACCGCTAATGAGCCCAAACACTTAGCCTTAATTCAGTTACTCTTAGGAATCGTAACAATATATTTTAATAATTCTGATCAGAAATCATCATAAATGCTATTATTTTTATACAAGTAAGCTTATAATATATAACAGAAATGATAATACACTTATTATATAATTATATATTTTTATACTAATTGTATTTAAATCGCACTTGTTTTTTTTATAAAAGTATAGTATCCTGTAAATAGTAGGAGATTTTCATGGCAATGACTAATATACAGTTTCAAATTGTTACGTTTCAACTCGGAACTGAACTTTACGGTGTTGATATTTTAGATGTAAAAGAAATAGTCAAAACTCAAGAAATACGCTCGATTCCACATGCACCTGCATATGTAGAAGGTATTTTCAATTTACGTGGTGAAGTAATTCCAATTATGAATCTACATGAAAGATTTAATATAGAAAAGCTCCAATATGAAAATGAAATTGAAGAAGAACTCAACAAAGGGTTTATTATTCTTGATATTGATGGATCTAAAATAAGTATAATGATTGATAAGGTGTCTCGAGTGTTGTCTATTAATTCAAGTGATGTAAAACCTCCTCCCCACATGTTAGCAGGGATTGGTTCTGAATACATTCATGGTATAATAGAAACAGATAACAATTACTTAATTATATTAGACATCAGAAAACTTTTTGACCCACGTGAACTACAAAAATTATTGGGAATTGATTTATAATGGATATTAAAACTTTTAGCTCCACAATTCGCAGAAAAGAAATGGATGCAGTCCTCACATGCATGGTTGAAGAAAAAATTGGGCCAGGAGAATTGAATGGCCGCTTAATACAAAAAGCAAAAGAAATATTCTCTGTAAGTGGTGCAGTTGCCCTAAGAAGTCCGTCAATAGCACTCAAACATGCTATGCGGGCAATTGACTTAGAAAAAGCAAGCTCGGTAATGATTAGTGCACTTGCACCTTCTTGGCACTACACCACACTTGTCGAACTTGGGTATAATCCTATCGTATTGGACGTAAATAGTGAAACAGGATTAATGGACATTGAAACAATTCAAGATGGTATTCAAAAAGGCGGAAGGTTACTATTATTACATGAACTACTTGGGCAAGTTCCTCCTTTTCAATCTCTACTAGAACTTAACATACCAATTATTGAAGATATTTCCCAAAATGCTGGGGCTACATATGAAGAAAAATACGTAGGGCGCTTTGGCACATTTGCAATCATGGGCTTAGAACAAAATGACATCCTTACCGCTGGAGGAGGAGCCCTCCTTATAGCTGGGCAAAATCGAAACTGGTCAGTATTAAAAAATGCTATAGAAAATATTGAAAAAACTGATTTGCTTGCCGACATAAATGCAGCACTAGGTTTTGTACAAATCAAAGAATTTTCTCGAAATGAAGAAATACGAAAACAATTATATGATGGTTATATTAGATCATTGATGCAAGGGAAGCATAAAACGTTTACCCAGCACGGAAGCAACTCTGTTTCTACAGTATATTCTTTCCCTGTTATTTTAGCAGGAAGCTTTAAAGATGTAAAACAATATGCCTCTAAAAAGGGGATTGATATTTGCTTAGCATTTGATGAAACTATAGCAGCACTTTACCCTCACGTATGCGAGCATTGCACCAATGCAAATGCACTTGCACTGCGATGTGCTCTATTTCCTTTGTACCCGCGACTTGGTGGATCAAAGTCTGAGAAAATTATTAAAGTATTGGCAACCCTCCCATAAGGATTTGTCTTTATAAATAAGGTGGAGTATTATGACCTGTATTGTGGTTGTAAACATATACAATGAGAACGCGCAGCAGTTTGTAAAAGAAGTAGAAGAGTATTTACAAACAAAAGATATTGCATGCTTAGTTGTGCCACATGATGAACATAATGATAACTTCCCAAGCACTAACTTTGACTTCGCCCTTAGCTTAGGTGGCGACGGAACGGTATTGTATCTTGGAAGAAAATGTGTTGATATACACAAACCTATTTTCCCAATTAATTTTGGTGCATTCGGGTTTATTGCTGGAATTAATCCAGAAAATTGGAAGAAAGCCTTTGATGATTTTTTAAGTAAAAAACTATTACCAACAGAACGCTCTCTTTTAACTCTTGATGTAATACGAAATAATTCTATAGTTTTTACTGAAAAAGCTTTAAATGATATTGTTATAAAACCAAGAACTCAAATGAAAACTTGTGTCTTAAAGGTAATGGCAAATGAAATACCTTTCGGAAAGTTTAAAGCAGATGGTATAATTATTTCAACTGCAACTGGCTCTACAGCTTACTCTCTTGCTGCAGGCGGGCCAATCGTTGACCCTTCGACAAATGCCATTGTTTTTAACCCCGTATCTGCATTTTCTTTATCAACACGCCCACTAGTACTTGCAGGGGATACGGCACTAGAAGTTGAAGTCCTGCCTTCACGAAATGAAAGGATAATGATTACCTGTGATGGACAAATACATGAGGATGTACAAGTTGGAGATATAATAAAGATTCAACAATCAGAAAATAAGGCTTTACTTGTGGGCTGTAGTTCTGAAGTTTTTTACTCAGCACTACGCTCAAAATTACATTGGTCAGGAGGACCCTTTGCTTGAGGATATTAGCATAAAAGATTTTGCACTTATAGATTCCGCTTCATTAGAATTTTCAGATGGTTTCACTGTTTTAAGCGGTGAGACGGGTGCAGGTAAATCGATACTGATAGGAGCCATATCCTTTTTACTAGGAGGCAAAGGCGGAACTGAATTAGTACGAGCTGGTGCTGGAGAAGCCCGCGTATCAGGCACAATGGTTTTACAGGCAGAAAACACTCATGCCCATAAATGGCTTGAAGAACATGGTATTCAAACAGATAATAATAGAATACTTTTACGTCGCCTTATACGTCAAAGCGGAAAAAGTGCTGCATGGGTACAAGATACTCCAGTCACCAGAACTGAGCTAGCAGAATTAACATCATCGCTAATTGATATACATGGTCAGCATGAACATCAATCATTAATGAGAATTGCAGAACACAGAAGATATTTAGACTCATATGCAGGAATAGAAAATGAAGTAAGCCAGTTTACACAAATATATGCTAAGCTCGTTGAAAAAAGACAACTTTTATCAGATATAGATATATCAGATACTCGCAAAGCCGAAAAAATCGAATTGCTTTCTTTTTCCATTCAAGAAATTGAGGATGCTCAACTTAAAGAAGGTGAAGATGTAGAGCTTGCACACGAAGAAAGCAGGTTATCACAATATGAAAGACTATATCATGAAATTGATAGCTTTACATCTCTTATGTCATCAAATGATTCGATGTCTGGATTAAATGCTCTCTCAGCAATAAAAAAAGCAAGTGCAAATTTGTCAGTTGCTGCAAGTATGGATAGTTCACTTGAAAATCTTTCAACTCGAGCAGAGAGTGCTTTCTATGAACTTTCAGATATTTCTGAAGAAGTAAGAGCATATACTCAATCGTTGGTATTTGACCCTAAACGATTAGAAGAAATTCAAGAACGACAAGCTCTTCTTTTTAAATTAAAAAAGAAGTACGCAAATTCTACTCAAGATCCAATTACAGAAGTGATGGCATATGCACAAAAGGCAAAGCAGCAATTAGAACAATTTTCATTGGGTGAAACAAATAGAAAAGAACTACAAGATGCAATCAAGCAGCTTGAAAAAATTGTCTACACCAAAGCGACGGAAATTTCAACAAATCGTCGTAGCGCTTCAGAAAAAATGGCACTGACAGTTGAAAGTGTACTTACTCATTTAGGCATGAAGGGTACAAAATTTGTTGTACAAATTGAGCAAAAACAGGCTATATCAGAAGAACAAAAATGCGGCCCATATGGAATAGATGACATTGAATTTTTAATTTCAGCAAATCCTGGAACACCAGCAAAATCTTTAGCAAAAATTGCTTCAGGTGGGGAATTGTCTAGAATTATGCTCGCACTAAAAACAGTTTTAGATCGATCAGATACAACAGGTACATTAATCTTTGATGAAATTGATACGGGTATTGGTGGTGAAGTTTCTGTAGCAGTTGGAAAGCACTTAAAACTTTTAGCAAATGGACGACAAATTTTATGTATCACACATCTTGCCTCAATAGCAGTTTATGCCGATACTCAAATTAAGATAGAAAAAGCAGTTGTAAGTGGAAAAACTTCTACAATGGTTCGTATGATCCAAGGAGAAGGCCGAGTTGAAGAAATAGCTAGAATGCTCTCTGGAGATTCTATAAACCCTGCCTCACTAGAGCATGCACGAACATTGCTCAAAACGTATGGAGATGCTTAATGGCAAAAATTACAGAAGAAAGCAGACGTATATTTAATACAAAGATTGCCTCTCATAAAGATGAAATTGATAGAATCTTTGAAAATGAAAAAAGTCTAATTGCTAGTATGGATAAAAATGCTCCCGACAATGCTTACAAAAAAATTAGAGTAACAGAAGAACTGATTCATGCTTCAACCTTATATGTTCTCATAAACAATCTATCGCTTGCCCTATTAGAAACAAAAAATACTGATGCTCTAAATGAAGGAAGAAAAACACTCTATAAGGCAATTATTTATTTAGAAGAAATTGTTACAAATTTGATTGATGCACCGTTTGATGAATATAAAGATGAAGTCGAGCAGATAGCAAATATATCACTAGAAAAAAGATATGAACTTGTACGAAAAATCGGGTTAGCAATACGACTAATTGTTGATGCATATGGTGAAAATACAAAATGGAAGTGGTCTTTTGTTGAATTGGAAGGTCGTTTTTCAACAGTAGCAAAAAATATAGTTAACTTAAAAGATGTAATTCGAATTTATTTTGATCCTAGAAACCCTGAATATGATACTGCAGTGTTTTACTTACGCTTGATAAAAAAGCTTCTTGCACAGTCAGCTGATGGATACAGAGATAGATATGAGCTATCAACACGCCGAATTGATGATATGAGACTTGCAATCAATTATTTAAAGGCGCTTCGACGACTCCACATTGTTTTAGATGAAGCAGTAGATGCTGAAGAAGTCAAAAAAAAGGCTCTTGTATGGAAGTCTAAAATGGAAATAGATCAAAAAAAAGGAGTCTCAAAATAATTTACGTAAAATTTTGCCTCCTTGCAAATTTTTACTATCGAGTTTTGCGAAAGGCGAAGTTAAATGATTAGCTCAAAACTCGCGTAAATTTTAAGTTTAGCGACATAGCTCGCTTCGCTCCCTACTTTAAGTAGCAAAGCAGGTGGGCTAAACGGGTCCATGCCGCGCTTATTACAGTATATGTTAAGTTATAGACACGCCTTTCATGCAGGCAATAAAGCAGATATTTTTAAGCACTCAATTCTCACCTTACTTGTGTCACACTTTAAACAAAAAGAAACTCCTTTTACATACGTAGATACGCATGCTGGATGTGGGCTATACAATTTACAAGATTCTTGGGCGTTAAAAACCGGCGAAGCAAAAGAAGGCATAGAAACTTTTCTAAAATGTGTAGATGTAAATATGGCTCCTGAAGTATTGAGTCCATACATTGAACTTTGCATAAATTTGTTCAATAAAAATGAGTATGCCGGTTCTCCTGAACTAGTTAGGCATTTATCACGAAAGCAAGATTCTCTTGTCGTAAGTGAGCTACAAAAAGGGGACTATGATACTCTTAAGTACATTACGAAACGAGATGCACGCATTCATGTGCATAATCGCAACGGTTTTGAAATGCTCAAAGCTCTCCCCTTCCCTCAAAGAACCTTAGTATTAATTGATCCAAGTTATGAAACAGATGATGATTATACAAAAGTTAGTGAATCTGTCCAGTGTTTTAACAAAAAGTGTTCTACGGCAGTTATAGCGGTGTGGTACCCATTAGTAAATAGGCGGGAAAAAGAAACCGAAATGTTAAAACGAGAGCTCTTCGAAGTTGTCGAATTAGAAGAAAAATTCACTGTTATTGAACACTCTTTTTGCGAAAAATCAGATAAAGAGTTTGGTATGTATGGATCAGGAATGGCCATCATTAATCCACCATGGCTGTTTCAGAAAGAAATTGACAAAGTCAGTTTCTTTCTGAAAAATTTATAATTAACATCAACATGTCGTAAATTTTTACTTACTACGATAATTCTAGAAAAATAAAAGCCCACAATCTACACCCTGCGAATTATACATTATTCATTGTTAATTATTAATTAGTAAGAATCATCCTATCATTCACTGCGCCATCATCACCAGCACTTTCAAATTTTTTAAGAAGGTCAGCAACTTCAAGCTTTTTCTTTTCTTCACCCTTTACATCGTAAATTATACGACCTTCGTGCATCATAATAAGA